>CAZNOE010000068.1:256-14833 GCA_964574525.1 uncultured Bifidobacteriaceae bacterium | reverse complement strand
GACCTGCCACCGACACCCAAGTGGCACGAAGGCTGGCAACTGGGCGAGCCGGACTTGGTCGTGCGGATGCCCGAGCCGTACACGCTAGCGGCCGAGGGCAAGGACGTTTATCGGAACCTGGTAATCCCGATCCCCGTTAGCACGGGCCGTTACGTCAGAATAGTGGAGTTTCAACCTGGCAATCAGAAGGTGGTGCACCACGCCTCGATCTACCTTGATCAAACGGGGCAATCCCGGCGTTTGGCGCAGAAGCAAACCCCACCCGGCTTCGACGGCATGCAGTTGCCGGAAACCGCCACCATGGTCGCGGGGCAATTGCTCGGATGGGAGCCGGGCAAACGGCCGGAAGCCACCGGCGAGGGCCTGTCCTGGCTGCTCGAGAAGAACACCGACCTGGTGCTCCAACTGCATCTGCACCCGAGCGGCAAACCGGAACAAGTCCAACCGGCGGTCGGTTTCTACTTCACCGATCAGCCGCCCACGAACACGCCCTTCCTTCTCCGCCTTCCCGAATGGCGGATTGATATTCCCGCCGGAGCCCGGGATTACGCGGTTGAAAACTCTTACGTGCTGCCCGTGGATGTGGAGGTCTTGCGGGTCAGTCCTCACGCCCACTATCTCGGCAAAGAATTACAAGGCTATGCCATTCTCCCGGACGGGACCAAACGCTGGCTCCTGCTCATCAAGAACTGGGACTTCAACTGGCAGGGCGACTACCGTTACGCCAGCCCGTTCTTCCTTCCCAAGGGCACGAAGTTGGTGATGCGCTTCACCTACGACAACTCTTCGGAGAACATACGCAATCCCAACCAGCCGCCCAAGCGAGTTCGTTTTGGGGCGCAGACCACTGACGAGATGGCACAACTCACGGTTCAGGTCGTGACGCGCAGCGCGGAGGATCGGCGGACGCTCGGGGCGGACCACCTTAAAAAGATGACGCTCGACGCCATTGCCTACAATGAGAGCGTTCTCCGGGAAAATCCGAACGACGCTCGCGCCCACGCCAAAATCGGCCAGGCGTTGCTGCCGCTCGGGAGATTTTCGGAAGCTTTCGAGCACCTCCGCGCCGCTATCCGGCTGAATCCCGACGATGACAAACCTCACTACGATCTCGGTTCGCTCTACCTGCAGTACAACCGGCTGGCCGAGGCGCGGACCGAATTCGAGGCTGTGCTGCGGCTCAACCCGGAGGATTATCAGGCGCATGGCAACCTGGGCGCGATCCATCATCGGCAACAGGATTACGACCTGGCCGAGTTCCATTTCGAGAGTGCGCTCCGGCTGAATCCCGACGACGCGGCCGCGCGGCGCAACCTCGATCTTGTTCGAACCGCCAGACGCGCGCTGAAAGGCGGTAAATAACCTTGAAACCGCAGTTGAATTTCAAAAGCAGAACGGAAACCACAGATGGACACAGATTCACACAGATTTTCTTGGACAAAAGTCCCGATTCAGAATCGGGAGCGGGTGATCCCTTCGTCTTTCGCACTTGTTCTTATCTGTGTCCATCTGTACTACTATGTCGAAAAGTTTTGTTTTCCTGCGCAAATTTTTGGAGCGCGACCGGTCCCCGGTCGCAGCGCGCGGATGGCGGCGGGATTTTGGAAATGTTCAACCTCACGCAGCTTGCGGATGTGCTGCGGGCGGGGACCGCCCGCGCTCCGTTTTTGGTTGCGGCATTGCCGCGCTAAGTCCATCCGTGGTTTCGATTGTTTTTTTAGGTTATACGCGACGATGGAGCGCAGCTTGATCCGTCTCTGGCCCGGAATTCCCGGCGAACAAAAAAAGAGGCCGGATTTTATCCGACCTCTTTCTGCGATTACCCGCTACGCTGTTTAATCAGTCCATGGACCGGTTGTATCAGGGCAGCGATCCAAAGTTTCTCACGCGGTAGAACCTCTGGTTCGCGGTTGCCGCCTGGCTAAACGAGCCGTCACTGTCACCCGTGCTGGTCCAGGGACCGGCCAAATCGGTGGCAAACTCGAGCGTGCCACCATTGATCCACACGACGGTGATGATTCCGCCCGAGACGGTGGCGCTGGTGATTTGCGGCGCCGCGGTGATGAGTGTGTTGTAGTACGCCTTGATGGCGTTCGGATTGGTGCTGTCGTTGACGGGGATCTTCGTGTTGTTCGGGCCATAGGTGAAGAACTCCACGTTACCGCCGCCGCCTCCTTGATACCAAACCAGTCGAACCGGATACAGTCCCGCCGTCGGTGTAACAAAGGCGAAGGGGAGGTCCTGGGACCCCGCTCCGCGGTCAACAGAAAAGAGGACGGTCCCGCTGGCCTGGCCCGGGGTGCCGATCTGCACCTTCCAGCCGTCATCGCCATTGACGCCGAACTTCTGATAACCCGCCGGCAGGTCGAGATAGGCGAAGAATTCGGCCGTGATGTTCTCAAAGCTTGGATTGCCGGTTAATCCCGTGCCGGGAATGCCGGGCACCGGATCATCCGCGGGTCCGCCCATTAAAGGCTGGAAGTTGCCAATCTCAGTTGGCGTACCGCCGGGGCTCTTGGTGACATTCCAGTTAATGATGTTCGTCAGAATATACGATCCGTCGGGCTGTGGACCCGGAAGGGCCACGTTGGCGGGCGTGCCCGTCAGTTGGGCTTCGGCGGCGGCCACAGTATTGGCCCGGGCGGTCGCAGACTGGACCACCTTTGCAAGGAAGCCGCGCGCAGTCGGGACCGCCTGGCCTGACGGCAGCGCGACGCCCACGGGGACAGTCACATTGGTGATGACATTGAAAATCCAGTAGTTCGTCGTGCCGGCATAGATCAACCCGGCAATGTGATTCGAGGTGGAAGACAACGGCGCCGGCGGCGTGTAGAGCACCAGCTTGTCGGTTGAACTCGGCACGTCCGTCACGGTCGGTGTCACGCTCACTCCATCGAGCACCATGCCCACGGCGCCGGCGCCCAGGTCGGCCACGATAGCGCCCACCGCATCACCAAACGGCCGCTGGGCGGTGAATTGGTTTTGCACCTCACCGGAGTTCCAACTGCCGTTCAGGAGGCCGAGCTTGCGCGTGATCGGGCCTGGTCCGCTCTGCTGGTCCCGGTTTTGCCACAGCGTCACCGCCGCGTTGGCATTCACCAAGGGATTGGTGACGCCAATATAGGGCATCGGATAGACCGAGAACTTGACCCAAGGCCGGACCGGGCCGGTGTAAGTGTTGTAGGCCTTGATCGGCGAGACCAATTGTCCGCTGTTGCCCACCACCGAAGGAAACTGCCCGCTAACGTCGTTGACCAATATTTGGGTCCCGGTCTGCGGATCGAGAGCCAGGAATTCCACATTGACCCCGCCGCCGCCTTCCCAGAAGAGGACGCGGAAGGGATAGATTCCATCCTCAGGCACAATGACGTTGAAGGCGCCATTGGGGTTTTGCAACGGATTCCCGGCATTGCCACCGGGCCCATTGCGGAAGCCGAGCAGTGTTCCGAGCGTATCCCGGGCATTCGGAGCAGAACTGCAGATCCACCCATCATCAACGTTCAGGCCGAAGATGTAAGCCCCCGCCTTGAGGTCGAGGTAGGTCGTGAATTCGTTGACGCTATTGTCGAGACCGCTATTTGACGTGCCGGCGCCCGGGTGCCCGGGAACCTGAGTATCGCCGTTGAAGATGCCGGAGTTCGCGGCGGCACCGCTAGCTGCGTTGTTGAAGTTGAGGACCAGAGGCACATCCCAACTCCCATCGGGGTTGGGCGGAAAATTCGCTGCATAACTTCCCGTGAGCATGAGGTTGGGAAAAGGCAGATTGTTGGTGGGATTGATATAACCACCGATCAGTTCGGTTTCGGGCCCGGGCATATTGTTGCCGGTGTGACGGCCGCCGTTGCCCTGGTTTGCAGTCAAGGAACGATCAATCTGGTAGCCGGTGACGTGGAAGCCGTCGCCGCTGACTTGAGCCGCCGTCACTTTGTTGGCGACCGGTATGGGCCGGGTGTACGCCGGCACCGTGAAAGCCCACGTGTTGGTGACCAGGTTGTTGGTCCCGTTCTCGGTAAAGCCATAGACCAAAACGACGTTGTTGGCGCCTGAAGGCAGGAGGTACGCGATCGAACTGTCCCGGGTGACCGTTGTAATGTTATTCGCGGTGGCCGCCGTAATTGTCTGCGCCACTCCATTGATGGTCAAAACGACCGAGCCGGCAACGAGCGGGTTCGCTCCGCCTGTGATCTCAATGACAACGTCCTGGTCAGCGAAGGCGTAGGCGTAGTTGACCGTGGGCAGCACTTTGGAGATGTAGGGGCGGCTCGCAACGCTCTCACGATACGCCTTGATCGGCGTAAAGCCCGTCAGGTCGTTGATGAGGGTTTTGTTTCCAGTGGCCAGGTCCACTACGAAAAATTCGACACCGGCATTTGCGCCCGCCGTCTCCCAGTACATCAGACGGAACGGATATAGACCATTGGCCCCCACGACGAAATCCATGTAGGTGTCGACCATGCCACGGTCGCCGGCGGTGCCGAGTTGCAAGCCCACAACATCGCCGGGCCCGCGTCCCGCCGAAAGCCTGAAGCCGTCGTCGCTGTTGACGCCCAGCCGGTAGCCGCCGGCCTTCAATTCCAGGATCGTCTCAATTGACATGACATAATAGTCGCTCGGCGTCGCACTGGTTCCCGGGATGCCTGGCACCGTTTCGTCGGCAACGGCAGGAGAAGTGGTCACCGAGAAGCTGCCCCCGGCGCCAATCGGAGCCTGATCGTGCAAGTTAATCAGTGCGGGCATCACAAAGAAGCCATCCGCGCCGATCGGATCCACCGTCACTCCATCGGCGTGGGTCCAAGTGGGGCTGACCATGTTTGCATAAGTCACGCCGGTCGCGGGGTCAATGTATCCTCCGGCAATCTGCCGCTCGGCGTTGGGGACCAATCCTGTGGAGGGGTTCTTGGTCACACTCATCTGGTAAACCCTGGCTTTGAAGCCGGGCTTGTTAGTATCCGCGGACGCGAGGGAGTAGGCTGCGGGAACGGTCGGATAATTGCCAACCGTGAACGTCCAGAAGTTTGTGTAGGATGTTCCAGCCGAGTCGGCAAAAATCAGCCGGTTGGTATGAACTGAGTTGGCCAGGAGGAGCGGTGCCTGGGCGGCGACGGTTGTGACGCTGCCAGCTTTCGTGATATTGGTCGCCAGGAGTATTCCATCAATCGCGAAGCTGATGGCATTGGTGTTGACCGCGGTGGCTCCATCGAGCAGGTCCACATACATGTAGGGAGCCGGCGGGACGGCGCCCGCGTTTCCACGAGGATCAACATACGTGGTGAGAGCGGGAGCGGCGATGAGAATGGAAGGCGGGTTCCCCACGAGTTCCCGATAGGACCGGATGGAGTTGGCCTGGTTTGTATCATTGATCAGGTAGCGATTGCCTGCCGTTTGGCCCGGCTGAAAGGTAAATATTTCGATCCCGGAATTCGCGCCGCCGGCTTCCCAGTAGATGACTCGAAATGGGTATATCCCCGCCGCGCTCACGGTAATGTTGGCCTCGGTGTTTCCGAAACCGCGGTTTCCGTCGTTCTGGATCAATTGAAGCGTGGGGATGCCGGGGTTGATTCCGGTGCCGATGGTCATCCTGAAGCCGTCGTCACTGTTCACACCGAAGCGGACCGTTCCCGACGGCAGTTGCAGAAACCCGGTGAATTCCATGACGAAGTTATCCCCACTGAAGTTCACGCCCGGGATGCCTGGTTCCGCTTCATCCGGAATATTAAGCGGCGCGGCGGCTCCGGTGAAGAAATTGCCACCCGTGACGGCCGGGTTATTGGGAATCTGTTCGTGATAGTTGACGTATCGGTCAACCGGGTAGTTATAGGAGCCGTCCACCGGGTTGGGCGTCGCCTCGTTCACAAACGGCACCCCCGTCGTGGGGTCGATCTGCCTGCCCGAGAGCAGAGCTTCCGCGATGGCCACCGTGCTTTGGGGGCTGCGGGAGTTTCCCTGCATGATCCGCATCTTCATGCCAGGGACATTCGTGTTGACCGACCCGGGCGGCACGGCCATGGTCGCGGTGATGGTTTGGGCCAAGGCCAGTTGCGCGCTGGCTAGAATAGCCAGACCCGACAGTAGTGTTTTGGGACTAATGGATGGTTTCATAGGTGGATTCGGATGGAGTGGTTCCGTTGCGACCAGGAATCTATTGTCTTTTCCCCCTCCCTCGTCCTGATGCCGAGGGCCACAGAATGTTCCTCGCCAGAACTGAGGCTGGCGAGGTGGTTGGATGAAACCGAAGTATCCGGCAGCAGAAGCGGGCTAAACATTGCGCCCAGTTTGTTGGGCACGATCCGGTTTGACATACGACTTTTTCTGAATCTGATTTATCGTCAGAGAACAACGTGCTCATCCGATCACTGCGTCCGACGGTTTGGATTCGGCTTATTCAAGCGCAGTTACCAGGAATGTCAAGCGCTTAACTGCAAGATTTCGGTTCTTCGCTGTTTTCAGTGGAGCCAAACGCTATGGGAAGGGCGCGGAGACAATTCCCTCTCCCCCTCCGAGGGGGAGAGGGAGTCGCTTCGTCGCTCGCGCGCTGGTTCCACCGAAAACAGCGAAGAACCATCATGAAGCATACAACCTCAGTCAGGCCAATCATTTTGTTCCTGCGAGAGGTCCCGACAGGAACGGTTGGATCTTGAAGACGCCAGGATTCAAGACCTGAATCAAGAACGCCCAAAAGTCGGACTTAGCGGATGGAGCCGCTGACGACTGTTGCGGCCTTGAGAACTTTGGGCCAGTATCCCCAGCGGCAGCCACGCACCAAAAATCTCGCACAGCCGGCTGAGCGAGACCTGGCGCAGTCGTTCAGTTTGCGTGCGCAGTTGATCAAGCTGCGAACGGCGCTGACGGCCAAAGAGTCGGTGGGGAATTCCGGCTGGAAACCGGCTCGTGTTAAACCTGCGCCAGCTTAAAGAGCCGGCCAAATTTGTACATTTCCAAATGCAAACTGCGCCAGCTTTTCGCGCCCACAATGCCTTAACCAAGCGCCATTCTTGACTGACACTTTTACGGCTGCTCCAATTCTGCACTGCCATGAGCAAAAAGCATCCCGCCCGTTCCGCCGGTTCGTCCTCCAGATTTTCCGGTCAAAAACGGGCCCCGGTATCTTCCGGCAATTCCCGCCGCCCGCTGATCATCGGCGTCGCAGCACTAATCGTGGTGGCCGTCGCGGCGGGTGTTGTGATCCAGAACGGAAGGGGTACCAAAGTTCGGGAACCTGCTTACGTTCCCCGGCCCACCGGCACGTTGACGTTCAACCGCGACGTTGCGCCGATTATTTTCGAGAATTGTTCCTGGTGTCATCGCCCCGGGCAGTCCGCTCCCTTCACGTTGTTAAGCTACGCCGACGTGAAGAAGCACGCCGCCGACATCGCCCGCGTTACCGCGAGCCGCTACATGCCGCCCTGGCTGCCGGAACACGGTTATGGTGAATTCGCCGGGGAACGGCGGTTGAGCGCGGAGCAATTGGGCATCATCCAGCAATGGGTCACGGAAGCCGCGCTGGAAGGGAATCCTGCGGACCTGCCGCCCGTCCCGGAATGGAAGAGCGACTGGCACCTCGGCACGCCGGACCTCGTCGTCCGCCCGGACGCCTACACGCTCGCGCCGGATGGCAAAGACGTTTATTACAATTTCGTCGTTCCCATTCCCATTTCGGCGAATCGCTTTGTGAGGGGTATTGAGTTCATTCCGGGCAACACTCGCGTGGTACATCATTCCTTCATCGAGATTGACCGAACCCGTAACGCGCGCCGCCTGGCCGAAGTGCAAACCCCGCCCGGCTTCTATGGCATGGAGACGCCGGAAAGCGTGGTGATGCCCGGCGGGCAATTGCTCGGCTGGCAACCAGGCAAGGTGGCGAGTTTCGCGCCGCCCGGCCTTTCCTGGGTGCTCTACACGAACACCGATCTCGTGTTGCAGGTCCACATGAACCCGTCCGGGAAACCCGAAACGGTCCAGCCTTCCGTCGGTTTCTACTTTACCGACGAGGCCCCCACTAACAGCGCCTTCCGTCTCAAACTGGCCGCGCTGGACCTGGAGATTCCGCCGGGTCTCTCGAATTACCTTGCCGAACAATCCTACGAACTGCCGGTAGCTGTCAGTTTAACCCGCGTCGGGGCGCACGCCCATTACATCTGCAAAGACATGCAAAGCTACGCCATCCGGCCCGACGGCAAAAAGGAATGGCTGCTCTGGATCAAGGATTGGGACTTCAACTGGCAGGGCGATTACGGTTACGCGAAACCGGTCGAGTTACCCAAGGGATCAAAGGTGGTGATGCGCTATACTTACGACAACACCACGAACAATATCCGCAACCCGAATCATCCGCCCAGGCACGTTCGCTTCGGTTTGCAGTCCGCCGACGAGATGGGCGAGCTATACTTCCAGGTATTGCCGCGCAACAAGGAGGATTACCTCACGCTGGCAAAGGATTATTCCCAATATTATCTCGGCGTCAGCATGAAGCACTTTGTTCACCTGATCGAGATTGATTCGAATGATGCCCGCGCCCACAAGCGCCTGGGCCGCGCCCTGGGTGCCCAGGGCAAGGTGGACGAGGGTATTGCCCACCTCCAAAAAGCCATCACCCTGCAACCAGACGAGGACGAGCCTCACTACGACCTGGCCTCGATTTATATGCGGCTCGGGCGGATGGCGGAGGCGTTCAACGAATTCCGTGAGGTAGTGCGGCTTAACCCGCGTGATTATCAGGCACTCGGCAGCTTGGGAATCATCTGCGTCCAGGCCGGCAAGCTGGAAGAAGGCGCGGCGTACTTCCAACAAGCCTTGCGGGTGAACCCGGACGACCCTATCGCGCAAAAATATGTGGACATGATTCGCGTCCGGCTGGGCCGTTGAGTCACGGATGTCCCGCTGGCAGAAATCGGCCGCAAAGGGGTCGCCCGTTTGCCTGGGCTGGGAGGAGCGCGAACTGACACGCCGGTGATCTATGCGAACGTGGCCGGCACATCCTTCACTCACAGGTTATATCCAGGCAACCGCCACGAACGGTCGCCGTCCTCACAACCGGCGCTGGCAGTGGATTGATCGCCGCCTGAAAACTCCGAAACTCCATCGCCAACAACTCCACTCCCGCTGCGCTTCCGACGCCAGCAACGCAAACGACGCCTTCAAATTCCGCGCACCGCCACCATCACCATATTGCGCCCCGTTGCCCACCAAGTCAGTGACCGGGCATCCGCATCACCTTGACCCCATTCCTTCAACTGTTCCACGACGTTTTCTGGTCGCACCGACTGTTGAGTAAGCCAATCATTTGTTCCTGCGAGAGGTCCCGACAGGAACGGTTGGATCTTGATGACGTGTTGAACCTGTTGGAGGGCGTTGAAGCCTCTAGCAGCGCGGTTTGGGTCACGCCCGCGCACGCATCGAAAACTCTCACGGACAATTCCTGTCTCAATGCGTTGATCTCAACTGTCGGTTTCCTAGCGTTCCAATCCAAAGATCTTACCGGGCAAACGTGCGCTCTTTGATCCAATTCCCAATCGTTCGCCCCCGCCGGCGCATCAGGAATCAACACTCTCGACTGGGAACTGACTCCCGTCCCGGAACCAAGCACCGTCGCATTGTTGACGGGATTGGGTCTGGCCGGGTTGCTGTTTCGCCGCCGCCTCAAGCAGAAGAGTTAGATTCGTCGCCACAATTCAAGCTGCTGCGCTCCCGTCCGGCACAAGTTTGCTTGCAAGTTTGCTTGCAACTTGTCTTCCCACGGCCCGCCCGTATATTACGAGCGGTTTTGGAAGGGCGGAGAATCGCTTCCGGTGCGAGCCGGGGGAGGAAAGTCCGAACACCACAGGGCGCGATGCCGCGTAACCCATGGCCGCCAACGCAAGGAGGCGGACTTCAGGATACACGCGGGCGCGGATGCCGCGAGGCGTCCCGACGGACAGTGCCACAGAAAACATACCGCCGAAATTGTAGCGGCGCTCTGTGAGCGCCGGCGTGCGACGGTCACAGACCGCCGCTACAGTTGGCAAGGGTGAAAAGGTGCGGTAAGAGCGCACCGCTCGAAGCGCAAGCGACGAGGCACGGAAAACCCCATCGGGTGCAAGGCCAAATAGGGGACCCCGGAGCGGCCCGCTCCAGGTTTCGCGCAAGCGAGACGGGTTCCGGGTATTGGCTGCAGAGACAAATGATTCTCTCCGCTCGCAAGAGCGCAGACAGAATTCGGCTTACAGCCCTTCCAAAACCGTTTCTCCGGCCGGGGTCGTCGCCGCCCGGCGGATTACTTTCGCAACACCAGAGTCGCGGCTGTGCCCACATTTCCGGTCCGATCCACTGCCGACAAAGCCAGGGCCTCCGGCAGGACGCCATCGAGAATGTGCGAACGCCGGTTGCCCGGCAGGATTTGCGTCGTCCACTTGCCGCCGCGCTTGTATTGCAGAATCCAGAGTGACGTTTTTTCTGCCGGGCCATTTTCCCATGACAACTTCGCGCTGGAATTGCCAGCGGCCACGCTCAATTTCGGTTTCGCCGGCGCGGCGGAATCAAGCCACTTGCATGCAGGAATCAGCGCCGGTTCGGCATACACGGTTCGCTCAAGGGCGGCGTCGAGTTCAGGGCTGCGCATCAAACTTTTCATGCTCCAGTGGACGTGACCTGCGCTGACCGGTTGCTTGTTCGCGATACGGATTTGACTGATGATTTCATCCGATTTCCAACCCTCGCGCCGCCGGGAGGAATTTGTCCTCGTGTCGGTTCGGGAAGTGGAATCATCCGTTGCGTTTTGGCTGCGAACTCTTGTGGTGTTGATACCCGGCCAGATGTGGCGCTTCTTGGGATTCTGGTGGTCCCACCAATCGAGGAGGACGGGGAAGCTTTGTTCCTTCGGCCCAATGGCCCAGTAAAGCTGCGGTGTGAAATAATCCAGCCAACCGTTCGCCAGCCATCTGCGCGAGTCCGCGTAGAGTTCGGAGTAGGCGTCGAATCCTTTGATCTGCGGTGGATTTCCCGGCTGCCAGATGCCGAAGGGGCTGACGCCGAATTTCACCCACGGCTTGGTCGCCTTGATGGATTCATAGACGCGCCGGATGAACGTGTTGACGTTCTCGCGTCGCCAATCATCGCGGCTCGACTTCCCACCGCCGCCGAAACGTTTCCAACTTGCGTCATCCGGGAAATCAATTGTTCTGCCGCCTTCGGATTCCTTGTACGGGTAGAAGTAATCGTCGAAATGAACGCCGTCCACGTCGTAGCGCTTGACGACATCCATGACCACGCTCAGCGAATAATCCTGCACTTCCTTTTCGCCCGGATCGAGCCAGAGATGCTTTCCGTAACGCCGGACCAGGTCGGGTTTGGTTTTGCTGATGTGATTCGAAGCGATGGGCGACTTGGCGCTCGGATGAACGGCGCGATAGGGATTGAACCACGCGTGCAGTTCCAGCCCGCGCTTGTGCGCCTCTTCCACTGCGAAAGTCAGCGGATCGTAAAATGGCTGCGGCGCCTTGCCCATCGTCCCGGTGAGATATTCCGACCACGGCTCGATCGGCGAGGCATACAGCGCGTCACAGGCAGGGCGCACCTGGAAGATGATGGCGTTGAGCCTCAGTTGTGCGGCGCGATCCAGGATGGCCAGCAACTCCGCCTTCTGTTCCGCCACGCTCAGGTCCGGTCGCGATGGCCAATCAATATTCCCGACCGTCGCCACCCATGCGCCGCGGAATTCCCGCTCCGGTTTGGGCGATGTGAGATCCGTCGGTTCGTAGCTCGCAGCCCACAACGAGAATGCAGAAACGATCGTAAACAACGATGGGAAAACGAGGATTCGAGTAGAGGTCATGGGTGATTTGTCCGCACCGCGCCAGACCGAGATAGGGGAAACAGCAGCGGCTGGCAAAGTTATTTCGAAAACCTGTTGACTTTGCCGCGCTGTTTCTGTACAAAAGTAACGTAGTTGATAAGTTAGTTAAAAGTCCGACGGCACAACGCAAATCTCGGTTCCTCACCAATTAGTTGTGCAGTGCGGCGGGCGCGGCCCTGTATCTTGTGGTTTTGCACTTTACACCGCAGCGCAAGTTTGGTTGTCTTGGCAAAACTCATGTATCTCAAGAACTTGACGGTTTTGGGCTTTAAGTCCTTCGCGGACAAAACCTCGCTCAATTTTCAGCCCGGCGTGACGGCCATCGTCGGCCCGAACGGCTGCGGCAAATCCAACGTGTCCGATGCCATCCGCTGGGTGCTCGGCGAGCAATCCGCCAAGGCTCTGCGCGGCGGTGAAATGGCCGACGTGATCTTCAACGGCACCGACGGTCGCAAACCGATGGGCATGGGCGAGGTGTCACTCACCCTCGGCGGCGTGGATCAGGATAACTTGCGCGCGGCGGGCGTCGAAGTCGCTTTCAACGAAGTCACCGTCACGCGCCGCATTTTCCGCGACGGCGGCAGCGAGTATTTCGTCAACCGCGTTCCGTGCCGGCTCAAGGACATTCAGCAACTCTTCATGGGCACGGGCCTCGGCCGCACCAGCTACAGCATCATGGCGCAGGGCCACATCACGCAGATTCTTTCCAGCAAGCCGGAAGACCGCCGCATGATTTTCGAGGAAGCCGCCGGCATCACGAAATACAAGAGCCAGAAAAAGGAATCGCTTCGCAAACTCGAATACACCGAGCAAAATCTTTTGCGCGTCGCCGACCTGATTCGCGAAGTGAAACGGCAGATCGGTTCGCTGCAACGCCAGGCCGGCAAGGCCAAGCGCTACAAACAGCTCTCCGCCGAATTGCAGCATCTCGACACACAACTCGCGCGGCATCAACTCGACGTGTTGCTCGGCGAAATCCGCGACAAGCAAACCGCCGCCGACGCATTGCGCAATGAAATTGAAACTGGCTCGGCCAACGTCCTCCGCCACGAAGATGAAATTGGCGACTTGCGCCAGCGGCTCTCCGAACTCGAACAGGAAATCAGCATCACGCAGCAGCGCGGCCTTGAGTTGAAGAGCGAACTCGACCGCCACGAGAGCCGCATCCAGTTCAATGAGGAACGCCTGCGCGAGTTAGTGGAGCAAAACTCGAAAGCCAACACGGACATCACGCAGGCCGAGGAACGCCGCCGCGTCACCGAGGAGGAGCTCGCCGGCTTGCAGCAACGATTGGCCATGTCTGAGGCCGCGCTCAAGCAGCAACAGCAGGCGCTTGAGAGCAAGCAGGCCGCGCTGCAAAAGATCGAGGCGCAGATCAAGCACGACCAGGAATCGCTTCGGCAGGCGCAGTCGGACGCCTTCGCCGCCGCGCAGGATTTGACCCGCGTCCGCAACGAAATCAACGCGCTTGATTTGCAGAAGCAGGGCAACGTCGTCCGGCTCGAAAAACTTTCCGCGGAAAAAGTGCAGCTTGAAGAAGAGCGCACGCGCCTCGAAGCGCGGCTGCACGAATTCGCTGCGAACGTTGAGAGCGAGAAGCTCAGCGTTGAGACCAAGCGCGGCTCCGTCGAGCAGCGCCAGCACCGATTGCGCGAACTTCAGGATGAGTTGCAGAATTCATCCGTGCAGCAGGACCAGTGTTTGCAGGCCCAGGCCGAGAAACGTTCGCGCCTCACCGTGCTGGAGCAGTTGGAAGGCTCGCGCGAAGGCTTCGATGCCGGCGCTGTCGCCGCGCTACGGCGTTCGCGCGGCGTGATGGGCTCGCTAGCCGACCGCATCCGCGTGCCGGAGGAATTCGTCGTTGCCATCGAGAATGCGCTCGGCCATCACCTGCAACTGGTCCTGACCGAACAGCCGGAGGCCGCGCAGAAAATCCTGGCCGACCTCGCCGAGAGCAAGGCGGGCCGCGCCAGTGTCGCGGCGCTTTCCATCGAACAGAAAGACGACCACCAACTCGCCTTTGCGGGCGACATGTTGCCCAAGCGCGACGGCAAGGCTGTGAAGGAACACCTCGACAAAGGCGAGGTCGTTCCCGCGTTGAACGTCGTCCAGGCCGATCCGTCCGTGGACAAGCTGGTGCGGTCGCTGCTGGGCCGGACGTTTCTCACATCCGACCTGTCGGCCGCCACCGAGCAGATTCAGAACGGTCACGCCGGCTGCGATTTCGTCACGATGAACGGCGACCTTCTGAGCCGCCACGGAGTTTACACCGGCGGTTACCTGAACGGGCACGGCAATCCCAAAGCGCCCGGCTCGATCCTCGGGCGCAAGAATCAAATCTCCGAACTTCAAGCCGAGGTCGAGGAAATCAAACAGCGCGTGGCCGAAGCCAGCCGGAAGCGCGGCGCGATGTTGAGCGAGCAAACCGAATTGCAGGCCACCTTGCAACAGGCGCAGACCGAATTGCGCGAACAGGAAGTCGCCATCGCCACGCGCGAAGGCGAGTTCAATGCGTTGGAAAATTCCCGCCGATTGCTCCATCAGAAAATTGACACCGTCGTCTTTGAAATTCAGAGCCTCGCCGCGCTCGACAACGAAGGGCGGCAGAAGCGCGGCGAACTGGCTGCGCGTGCCGGTCTGGCAGATGCGGGACATCCCCCAGTGGATAAGGGACGATGCTGATCCTCGACCGATCGATGCCGTACCGCGCCGCCACCTGATCGGCGACGAAGAGGCTGGGACACAGCAAG
>CAZNOE010000068.1:0-246 GCA_964574525.1 uncultured Bifidobacteriaceae bacterium | reverse complement strand
TCGCGCCGACGAATTGGGTGAGCGCGAGCAATCCTGTCAGCGACAGGTTGCGGACCTGACCTCCAGCCTGGAGAATCTTCGCCAGCAACGCGACGCCGCGAATGGAGCGCTGACCGAAAGCCGCGTTGCGCTCGCGACCGAGGAACAGCTTTGCGCCTCCTTCGGGCAGCAACGGCAGGCGCTCGAACAGCGCGTGCGCGAACTCGCGCAAGTTATCGAGCAGCGCCGCAGCGAAGTCTCTGGCTT
>CAZNOE010000067.1:0-14838 GCA_964574525.1 uncultured Bifidobacteriaceae bacterium | reverse complement strand
TCTTGCTGCCTTTGCCCATGCGCCGAGACTAGCACCCACTTCGGCAAAGGGCAAGGACGTGTCAGGACAGACACGGGCGCCCGAGCTTTGGCACTCGGCAGTGACCGCAACGCCACGCTGGGCTGAAATTAGATTGCGATTCCGCCGGAGAAATGAAATTCTCCGCACCCGGCTCGTCAGCGGAACGGTCCCGAGAAAATCGCCGGCACAAAACGAGATGGAAACGACAAGTAACAAAATCAAGCGGCTCGAGGAGTTGGCCAAATCCCTGGCCGCGCTCCGCACGGCTGGCAAGAAAATCGTCCATTGCCATGGCGTTTTCGACCTGTTGCACATTGGCCACATCAAGCACCTGGAAGCAGCGCGTCATTACGGCGACATGCTGGTCGTGACGCTCACGCCGGATCGCTTCGTGAACAAAGGCCCGCACCGTCCGGCTTTTCCCGAGCGACTGCGGGCGGAGGCGCTGGCTTCGCTGGCGTGCGTGGATTTCGTGGCGATTAACGAATGGCCGACGGCAGTGGAAACGATCGAGCGATTGCGCCCGGATTTTTACGTCAAGGGTGTCGTGCGCGAAGCCGGCAAGCGCGACCATACCGACGCCATAGACAAGGAAGCCAACGCCGTCAAGGCAGTCGGCGGGCAACTCGTTTTGACGGATGAAGAAACCTTCAGCGCCTCGACCCTCATCAACCGCTTCATGGATGTTTTCACGCCCGAGACCAAGACATTCTTGGAGCAATTCCGCGCGCAGCACACGCCGGAGGAAATCGTTGGCCATCTGCAAGCCATCCGCAAACTCAAGGTGCTCATCATCGGCGAAACGATCATTGACGAATATCAGTTTTGTTCGGTAATGGGCAAATCAGGCAAGGAGCCGGTTCTGGCGGCATTGCACCACCGGACGGAACAGTACCTCGGCGGCGTGCTGGCCATCGCCAACCATGTCTCCAACTTTTGCGATCACGTCGGGCTGCTCAGTTCGCTCGGCGACGTGAACTCCTGCGAGGATTTTATCGTGTCCCGACTCAACAAAAACGTGACGACGCACTTTGTTCGCGTGCCCGGCTCCCCGACGATCATCAAGCGTCGTTTCCTGGAAGAATATCTCGCGGCCAAATTATTCGAAGTCTATGTCATGCGGAACGACGTCATGCCGGCCAAGAGTGAGGAAACATTTTGCCGCGAGTTAGAGCGCTTGGCGCCGCAGTATGACGTGGTGATCGTGGCCGATTACGGTCACGGCCTGCTTACGGACCGCGCTGTTCGGCTGGTCTGCGACCACTCTCGATTCCTCGCGGTGAACACGCAATCCAACGCAGGCAACCGGGGGCTCAATACGATTTCCAAGTATCCGCGCGCCGATTACGTTTCCATCGGCGAACCCGAGGTGCGCCTCGACACTCGCAAGGCCAGCGCCGACGTGCGCCAACTGACCGAGGGTCTCGCGCGAAAAATTGCGACGAAAAACTTCGTTGTCACGCAAGGTAGCTCCGGCTGCCTGATTCACGACCGCGACCAGGGCATGTTTCACGTGCCAGCTTTCGCCATCCGCGTGGTGGATCGAGTCGGCGCGGGCGACGCGGTCCTGGGCCTGACCTCGCCCTGCGTGGCGCTGGGCGTGTCTCCACAAGTGCTCGGATTCATTGCCAATGTCGTGGGCGCGGAAGCCTGCACCATCATGGGCCATCGGAGTTTCCTCGAGCCGGCCAGCCTGTTCCGGCACATCACTTCGCTGATGAAGTAGTGGCGCCTGCGGCAGTGTCGTCAAGCCTCTGGCTTGCCGAACCCGGCTCGCGCGCGGGAGCAACGCCAAGCCAGAGGCTCGGTGGGACAATCGCAAGCCGGGCTCGCGCCACCTATTTCAAAGTGCAAAAGACTTGAATGAAGTCGTCGGCACGATAAAGTAGCCGCCCTTTGAACAGTGATTTCATGAGCAACAACAATCCGAACGGATTCAAGTCAATCCTCGTCACCGGCGGCGGCGGCTACGTCGGCAGCGCCCTGGTGCCCGACCTTCTCAAGCGCGGTTACCAGGTCAAGGTCGTGGACGTTTTCTGGTACGGCCGCGACGTGTTTGACGACTGCAACTCGCATCCCCAACTCGAGCGCATCGAACTGGACATCCGCGACAGCGGGCGCTTGAAACAGGCGTTGCAGGGCGTGGACGCGGTGATCCATCTGGCGTGCATTTCCAACGATCCCAGCTTTGAACTCGATCCGGGACTGGGCAAGTCCATCAACTACGATGCGTTTGCGGGCTTGCTACAAGGTGCGATTGACCAGGGCGTGAAGCGGTTCATCTACGCCAGTTCATCGTCCATCTATGGCGTAAAGGAAACCCCCGACGTGCGCGAAGACGCCGAGCCGCTGCCACTCACGGATTACTCCCGCTTCAAGCTCGATTGCGAGCGGGACCTGCTCGCGCACTCGAAGGTCAATGGCATGGAGCGGATCATCGTGCGTCCGTCCACCGTGTGCGGCTACGCGCCGCGCCTGCGCCTTGACCTCACCGTCAACATTCTGACGATTCACGCGCTCGTGAATCACAAGATCAAAATCTTTGGCGGCAAACAACTGCGACCGAACCTGAACATCGTGGACATGGTGCGGGCATATCACGTGTTCCTTGAGTCGCCGGGGGCGAAGGTGGATCGCGAGGCGTTCAACGTGGGATTTCAGAATCGCTCCGTGGAAGACATCGCCCTGCTCGTGCGCCAGACGCTGGCCGACCCCGCCATCGAACTGGAATACACGCCGTCCGACGACAACCGCTCTTACCACGTGAATTCGGACAAGGTCAAACGGGTGCTGGGATTTGAGGCGAAATTCACCATTGAAGATGCCATCCGCAGCATTGCCGAAGCGTATCGCGCCGGAAAAATCCCCGACCCATTCAAGAACACTAGCTACTCCAACATCAAGCGGATGCAGGAACTGCGGGTGAAATGAGACAAGGACAATGCGCATGGAATTAAGTCACCGCAACATCACCCAGGCCGGCCGCTACCGGGATTTGGATTTGACCGGTTTGGACAAAGACGTGGCGCTCGCGCTCTTCCGACAGATGCTGCGCTTGCGCCGGATGGAGGAAGCCTTGTTGGCCGAATACCATCCCGCGGATGAAATGCGCTGCCCGATTCATTTTTGTATCGGCCAGGAAGCGGTGCCAGGCGCGCTCTCCCTGCTGATCCGCGCCGACGATTATCTTTTCAGCCACCATCGTTCGCACGGGTATTACTTCGCCAAGAATTCGCCGTTGCGCGAATTGTTCGCCGAAATCTATGGCAAAGAAACGGGCGCCAACGGCGGTAAAGCCGGCTCCCAGGACATCTCTCATTCCGCCACAAAATTCTACAGCGGCGCGATCCTGGCGGGCGCGATTTCCATCGCGGTTGGGGCGGCTTCCGGATTGAAACTCCAGAATTCGCGCCACCTCAGCGTATGTGGTTTCGGCGAGGGCGCGACGGATGAAGGCGCGTTTTGGGAGGCGGTGAATTACGCCGGTTGCAAACAGTTGCCGCTGCTTTTCATCTGTGAAAACAACCGTTACGCGACGTATTCCGATCAACTCAAACGCCAGGCCTCCGATAACATTTCCGAGCGCGTCGCTCCGTTTGGCGTCCGCGCGACGCGCATCTTTGGAAACGACGTTGCGCTCGTTTACCGTACCTTGCGGCGCGAGTTCGACGCCGTGGCCTCGGGCAAGGGGCCGGCGTTCGTTGAGACTTACACGTATCGCTGGAACAGCCACGTCGGGCCGGAGGATGACGGCATCAACGATTATCGCGCGCCGGGCGAACTTGAGTTCTGGAAACAAAACTGCCCGATTGTGCTGCTCGAGGAGCAATTGACTGCGGTGGGACACTTGAATCCGGCGGCGCGCAGCAACCTTGAGGCGGAGATTGCCGCCGAGATCGCGGCCAATTTCAAATTCGCCAAGGAAAGTCCCTTCCCGTCGCGCATGGATTGGTTCGCCTCGAATTGGCGCCAGGACACGCCCTTCGCGGACCGGTTGCTCGCCGACCATACCGGCTCGCAATTTGATCCCGACCAGTTGGACGCGCGATTGGCGCCTTACTAGGACATTTCATGGAGCGGCAACTTTCATACGTCAAAGCGATTAACGAGGCGCTTCATCAAGCGATGGCGTTTTGCGACCAAGTCGTCGTGCTGGGACAACTCGTGGACTACAAATCGGGAGTTTTCGGTTCGACCACCGGCTTGGTGGAAAAATTCGGGCCGGATCGCGTCCAGGATTTTCCGGTTTCGGAAAATCTGATGACGGCCACGGCGATGGGGGCTTCCCTGACCGGCATTCGCCCAGTAATCGTGCATCAGCGATTGGATTTCATGATCTACTCGCTGGACGCGATCGTGAACTGGCTTTCGCTCTGGCATTTCAAATCGAATGGAAAATCCGGGATGCCGGTCACCATTCGCGCGATTGTGGGCAAAGGCTGGGGGCAAGGCCCGCAACATTCCAAGAGTTTGCACGCGTGGTTTGCGCATCTGCCGGGACTCCGCGTGGCGGTACCCGCGACGGCTTACGATGCGAAAGGATTGCTGCTGGAAAGCATTTTTAGCGAAAGCCCGGCGATCTTCATCGAAGGGCGGACCCTCTACTCGATGACTTCAACGGTGCCGGAAACGCCCTACCGCATACGCTTCGGCCAGGCGGCGATCCGGCGGCGCGGCACTGACGCAACCGTGGTGGCTCTGGGGATGATGGTCCCGCAAGCGTTGCGAGCCGCGGTCGAATTGGACCGGGAGGGGATAAGCCTTGAAGTGATTGATCTACGGACCATCTCGCCTTGGGATAAAAAGACCGTCTTGGAATCGGTTTCCAAGACGCTACGCCTAGTGGTCGCTGATCCGGCGTGGAAGTCCTTTGGCGTGGCCGCCGAGATCGTGGCCGTGGTTTGTGAGCAACTTGGCCGGGAGCTGGCCGCGGTCCCGGTGCGCTTTTGTCTGCCTGACAGCCACACGCCCATGAGCGCTCCCTTGGAACAGGCATACTATCCCAGTGACGCCACGCTCGTCGCGGCCGTACGCTCAATCGTCCGCAGTTAGCGTGGGGGCGCAGATCACGCCGACCGTGACCACACTCAAGGACATGACCACCGTTCAGACCGTTGGGACTTGCAACTGGCGATGGTTCGTGACAAGGGTTCCGGGAAGTTTTTGATTCGGACTTGATAACGCAGCGAGATTGACAGCTTGAAAAACACCAAGACGCTATGGGCCAACTCTTAAACCTCGTCACACCCCTGCACGTATCCACCAAACGCGACTGCCTCGCGCGCATGGTGGATGACAAAGTCACCTGTATGATCAAGGCTAGGGAATTCGAGGCCGACTACTGGGACGGCGACCGCCGCCACGGCTACGGCGGCTACAAGTACATCCCGGGCCGATGGAAACCGGTGGCTCAGGCGCTAATTGACCGGTACCAACTCAAAGCGGGTTCGCGCGTGCTCGACGTCGGCTGCGGCAAGGCGTTTCTGTTGTATGAAATGCAATTGATCGAGCCAGGGCTGGAATTCGTGGGCTTCGACATTTCCAAGCACGGGCTGGCTTCGCGGCTTCCGGAATTCAAGGGCAAATTGTTCAGCTATCGGGCACAGGACCCCTATCCGTTCGGTGACAAACAATTCGACCTCGTCATTTCGATCAACACGCTGCATAACCTGAAAATATTCGAGGTGGCGTCGGCGCTGCGGGAAATCGAACGCGTCGGGAAGCGGGCCTACGTGTTGGTCGAAGGCTATCGCAATGAACTCGAACTGTTCAACCTGCAATGCTGGGCGCTGACGGCGGAAGCGTTTTTTCACACCGCCGAATGGATCTGGCTCTACCAACACTTCGGCTACACCGGCGACTACGAGTTTATTTACTTCGAGTGATGAAATTCAGAGCCGCAATTCTAGTTGAACTCAAAAAGCCGCTGATCATCGAGGAGGTTGAATCGCCACCGCTGCGTTTCGGTCAGGTGCTGGTCCAGATTCTATGCAGTGGCATCTGTGGCGCGCAGATTAACGAAATCGAGGGCGCAAAAGGCCCGGACATATTTCTGCCCCACCTGCTCGGTCACGAAGCCGCCGCGACCGTGGTCGAATGTGGCGAGGGCGTGACCACGGTGAAACCCGGCGACCGCGTCGTGTGCCATTGGCGCAAAGGCGCGGGCCTGCAAGCGCCAACGCCGAAATACCAATCCAAACTCGGCGACGTGAATTCCGGCTGGGTCACGACCTTCAGCGAGTATTCCATCGTGTCCGAAAATCGCGTCACGAAAGTGCCACCGGATTTCGATCCCGAAGCCGGCGCGTTGCTGGGTTGCGCGGTGACGACCGCGCTGGGCGTCGTCAACAATAATGCGAAGCTGGGGATCGGCGAGAGCGTTGCCGTGTTCGGCACAGGCGGCGTGGGGTTGAACATCGTCCAGTTCGCCGCCAAAGTGTCGGCGTATCCCATCATCGGCATTGACCTGCACGACCACAAATTGGAACTCGCCCGCAAGCTGGGCGCGACCCACACACTGGACGCCCGGCAAGGCGACCTGCGCGAGGCCATTCGCACCATCGTTGGCGCGCAAGGTGTGGACGTGGCCATCGAAAACACCGGCGTCGCCGATGTGATCGAGACTGCTTACGAAGCTACCGCCCCGCAAGGGCGGGTCATTTTGGTGGGCGTGCCCCCGAAAGCGGCGCGGCGGCCGAGTTTTTACACGCTGCCGTTGCACTTCAAGAAGGTGCTGACGGGATCCGAGGGCGGTGATTGCCGCCCGGAAATTGACATTCCCAAGCTCGTCCGCCTTTGTCAGGCTGGCCGGCTGGATTTTCGCGAGCTTGTGAGTAAACGCTATCGTCTTGAACAGATCAACGAAGCGATTGACGATCTGAAAAATGGGCGGGTGGCCGGTCGATGCATCGTGCGGATGGGGGATGGTCAGGGCTGACGCTATGTTCCCACCACCCACCCGAGCGGCGCAATTTCTCGCCCAACTCAAGCTGGACAAAAAGCTCCCGCGTGTGAGTCCGCCCAATTTTATTTTGACCCACAGTCCACTCGCCCACGGCAACGAAGCCACTACCGAAACCAACCCCAGCGAAGGGTTTCAGGCTCGGAGAGAATTTTGATCCGGCCCGTGAGCGACCCATTCCAGGACAAGGCCGTTTTCATCCTCGGCATTGGCAGCGACATCGGCGCGCGGCTGGCGGTGATGTTGGCCGCGCGCGGGGCGCAGGCGGTGGGCACCTATCGCAGCGAAGAGTCCGTGGCGGCGTTGCGCGCGCACCAAGGGATTCGGCTCCTCCCATGCGACGCGGCCAACCCCGGGAGCGTGCAGCGGGCGGCGGCAGCCTACGGAGAACTGGGTTTATCGTGGGACATTTTTATCTCCGCCGTGGGCACGCTGGAGCCGATCGGCCGGTTTTTCTCGCTCGACTTTGACCGGTGGGAAGAGTCGGTGATCGTCAACTCGCTGGCCCAATTGCGGGCGCTGCACGCCCTGCACCCACACCGCCGTCCCCAGAGCTTGAACCACGCGATCTTTTTTGCGGGCGGTGGCACCAACTCGCCCTTCCGCAACTACTCGGCCTATTGTCTGGGCAAGATTCTGCTCATCAAGATGTGCGAGTTGCTGGATGACGAAGACCCCGCGTTGAGCGCGGTGATTCTGGGCACCGGCTGGGTCAACACCAAGATTCACCGGCAAACGCTCGGCAATCCAGACGCCGCCGAGGCGAATTATGGCCGCACGCGGGAGTTCCTCCGGGCGCCCGGCAAGGGAACTTCCTTTGAAGACATCTTTGCCTGCCTTGAGTGGTGTGTGCGCGCTGGGCGGGAATTGGTCGGCGGCCGCAATTTGGCGATCGTCCACGATGCCTGGCGGGACGGGGGAACGGCGTTGCTCGAACAGTTACGGCAGGATCCCAACAAGTTTAAGCTTCGCAGATATGGCAATACCTGATTTGCTTCCCGTATTGTGGCGATGAAACTCTCCGATTATGTCATTGATTTTCTGACCCGGCTCGGCGTGACCCGCGTTTTCGGAATGTCCGGCGGGGCGGCCGTACATTTGTTCGACTCGGCGGCCAAACACCCGAAGATGGATTATCTCTCCGCCACGCACGAACAGTGCGCCGCCATCGCCGCGGACGGCTATGCCCGCGCTTCGGGCCGGATCGGCGTGGCCATCACTACCAGCGGCCCGGGCGCGACCAACCTGCTCACCGGCGTCTGCTGTTCCTACTACGATTCTGTGCCGACCCTGATGATCACCGGCCAGGTCGCCACGCACCGCCTCAAGGGGGAGCGTCCGGTGCGGCAGGTGGGTTTTCAGGAAACGGACGTGCTCTCCATCTTCCGCACCGTGACGAAATACGCCGTGCAAATCAGCGACCCGCACACGATTCGTTATCATCTGGAAAAGGCGGTCCACATCGCCCTGGAGGGCCGGCCCGGGCCGGTGTTGATTGATCTTCCCGACGACTTGCAGCGGGTGGAAGTGGACCCGGAGGCCATGGCGTCCTTCACCCCGGAGCCGCCAACATCGTCCGTGGCAGAATTGGAAGCGGACTGGGAGAGACTTGCCGGATGGTTGTCTCAAGCCAAACGCCCGGTGCTGGTGCTGGGCGGCGGCTTGAAGACACCCCCGGTGCCCCGCGAATTGCTCGACCGTTTTATCGGCCGGCTGGATGTGCCGGTGTTGCTGACGTGGGCGGGCCTGGACTTGCTGCCGCACGATCATCCGCTGCGCGTGGGAACCTTCGGCGTGTATGGGCCAAGGCCGGGAAACTTTGCGGTGCAGAACGCCGACTTGATCCTCAGCCTCGGCAGCCGCCTTTCCCAGAACATCACCGGCGGCATCCTCAACTCCTTCGCGCGCGCCGCGAAGATTGCGATGGTGGACGTGGACGGCGGGGAGATGAGCAAGTTTGACGGGCGCGGCATCGAGATCAGTCTGCGCATCCGTGCGCGGCTGGATGATTTCCTGCGAACGGCAACGGTGCGATTGGAAAAAACGGCACCTCGCGATTGCGCCGCCTGGCTCGCCAAAATCCGCCACTGGCAGAAGACTTTCCCGTTGGAGCGCTCGCCCCAGCCGGCCTCTTCTGGCCGTCACGTGGACGCCTATGATTTTGTCTCGGCGCTCTCGGCGCAGATGCCCGAGGGTGAAACCGTCTTTGTGGACACGGGCGGCAATCTCACCTGGACGTGCAACGGATTAAGAGTGAAGCAGGGGCAGCGGGTTTTTTCCGCTTGGAACAACACGCCCATGGGCTACGCGCTGCCGGCGGCAATCGGGGCAGCCTGCTGGGATCGCAGCCGGCCGCTCACCTGCATCATCGGCGACGGCGGACTGATGCTTTGTCTGGGCGAACTGGCCAACGTAATCAAACAACAACTGCCCATTCGGATTCTGCTGTTCAACAATCACGGTCACGGCATCCAGAAACAGACGCTGGAGACCTGGCTGGGCGGGCGCTACGAAGGCGTGCATCCCGAGTCGGGACTGGCGTTCCCCGATTTTGAGAAGGTCGCGCAAGCGATGGGCTTCAAAGTCATTACCATTGATGACGCCGCCACGGTGGCGGAGCGACTGGCGGAAGTTTACACCAGTCCCGGCGCCGTGTTTTGCAACGTAGAGATCAACCCCGAACAGAAGCTCTATCCGGTGGTGAAGTTTGGCGCGGCGCTGGAAAACCAACTCCCGTCGCTGGGCGCGGAACTCATCGCCGCCGAGATGCTGGTGGCCCCCTTCAAAGGAACACCCGATCATTCTGCCAAGTCCGGCACCGCCGGCGTTTGAAAACACTATGGTGAGAACAGAAATCAACTTTGACGTGCTGTTCCAGGCATTGATGGAATCCCGCTCGTTGCATCAGTGCAATGGGGCGACCTACCAAATCTATCAGGCAACGGCCACGGAACTTTTGGAGCGTTGCGCTTTGCGGGAGACGACCGCGAAGCCGTTCGCTTTCGGGCCGTTTGGCGAGCTGGCTCTTCCCTATCACGCGATGGGCGCGCGCGACACGCTGGACTTGTTCGGGTTGGACGAGTTGATCATCTTCGCGTTTTATTGGGCCAATCGCCGTCGCTACCGACGCGGCCTGGACATCGGCGCCAACGTCGGGCTGCATTCGATCATCATGGCGCGCTGTGGTATTGCCGTCACGTCGTTTGAACCCGACCCGCGGCATTTCGCCTGGCTCGAGGAAAACTTGCGGCTGAACCGTTGCTCCACCGTGCAACCGTTGCCGGCGGCGGTGTCCGACCAAGATGGCCAGATGGATTTTGTGCGTGTGCTGGGCAATACCACCGGCAGCCACCTCGCCGGCGCGAAGGAGTCGTACGGCGAACTGGAACGCTTTCCGGTGCGGGTTGAAAACATTGCCCGGCACCTGGCCAACGTGGACCTCATGAAAATTGACGCGGAGGGTCACGAGCCGGAAATCCTTTTTGCCGCGCCGCCGGAAACGTGGGCACGCTGCGACGCGATGCTGGAGGTCGGCTCGGCCAGGAACGCAGAACGCATTTTCGCGCACTTTCAAAAGCTCGGGGTGAACCTGTTTGCGCAGAAGCTCGGCTGGAACCGCGTCCAACAACTCGACCAGGTTCCCACCAGCCACCGCGAGGGCAGCCTGTTCATCTCGCACCGCCTGGAAATGGGCTGGGGCGACTGAGGCCGCGCCCCCGACGACCCGGTTCACGCTCATGACCTGTGCGCGAACCGGCCAAGCGATGGCCCGGGACGGATCAACCATTTGAGACGATCGCCGATGAATTTGCCGACGTTGTCCATCATCATCCCCAATTACAACCACGGGCATTGCCTGCCGGTGGCGGTGAACGCCATCCTCAAACAGTCCGCCCAACCTCACGAGATCATCATCATTGACGATGGGTCCACCGACCAGAGCGTGGAGATCATTCAAGACCTGGCGCGGCAGCATCCGGTCCTCAAGTTCCACCGTAACGAAAAAAACGAAGGGGTGTGTTTTACCGTCAACCGCGGGATTGATTTGGCCCAAGGGGACTACGTTTTCCTTGCGGCCGCAGATGACGAAATCCTGCCCGGCTTCCTGGAAAAATCCTTGCGGATTCTGGCGCAGCATCCCCAAGCGGGTCTCAGTTGCACCATCGGCGACTGGCGCGAAGAGGCGACTGGACTCAACTGGCATGTGGGTGTGGGCATGGCTGAACGCCCCTCCTATTTGTCACCGCAGGAAATGGTGGAATTAGGGCGGCGGGGGCGGCTCCAAATGGCCAGCCATACGGTCATTCTGAAACGGTCGGCGCTGATTGAAGCCGGGAAGTGTATTGAGCAACTCAAATTGCATTTGGATTGGTTCTACATGCATGTGATTGGTTTTCGGCACGGCATCTGTGTGGTTCCCGAACCGCTGGCGATCTTGAACATCCAGCCGAATACCTATTACCAAAGATGCTTACGGGATAAACGGGTCTATCGCGAGGTGCTGGAGTCCCTCTTGAATTTGCTAAACCAACCAAAATATCGAGATGTCGCGGAGTTGATCCGGGAAAGCGGCTCGCTGTTTATCTTCGGGATGCCGATGTTGAAGCTGTTACTGACCCGGGCTGACGACCGGCGATTTATCACCCCGACTTTTCTCCGCAAAAATCTCTGGTACTCCACGCAAGTGTTCGTGAAGCGATTCACCCCCGCGCCGCTTGGCAACCTGTATTTCCGAATCGCCGGCTACCGGACCAGGGCGGGCGCATCCTGAAGGCGTGTGGCTCAATTCCGTGCGGGCCGAGGATGCTGATGGCTTCGGCCACAATGGCCATGCGTCGGTCAATCCGGTGAGCTGCCCGAAATGATGTTCGTGCAAGGCCATAAGATCGTCGCCAGCGAGTGGACTTCAACGCGCACCCCGTTGGTGGCTAAACGGCGCAGCCGAAAGACCTTCGTCTGGTTCGTGACGGGCATGGCGACCAAATCTGGTTCTGCATAGCAACCAATAGCAACCCTATTCTCAATTTCCGATCCTGGATTGGAATGGGTCCGCAAAACATCTTCGCGGCGACCCGATCAGTAATAGGTCGCATCCGTGGAATACGCGCGCACGACCCCGACGTTGGGGTTGCTGGGGACCAGATTGGGCACATCAAATTTCTTCACGGATTTCCAGACGACACTACCATCTCCAAAAAGCTGGTTCAGTCCGGAAAAGGACGCCGGAGCGCGGTCGGTGTTGATGCCCGGCCGCTTCCCGTGGTTGTAGCTCCACGAATCATCCACATGCCAGTGCGAAAGCAGATCGCTCATGAGCAATCGGCCCGGGGCCAGTGTCTTCGCAGTCAGATCGTCCGGCCGGGACGCGGCGACGGGCGACCAAACATCCACCCGTCCAAAATAGGAGTAGGCGCTGTTGAACCAACCCCAGTCACGAATCACCGCCGCCACGTCCGCCGGAATCGGTGGTGGTGGGCTGGGACACCACCAAATGCCGCCGACATCCACGCTCGTGCCATTGGGATTCACCCCCGGCAAATAGGGGGTCATGGCCTCCACCGAGTAATAATTCTTCCCCGGCACGTTGCGCACGGTCACCGTCCCCGGGTGACGATAAACGTCGGACGTGTCGCGCGTCTCCAGAACCACGGCCTTGTTGTCGTCCGAGTAAAGCGTATGCGAGAGGCCGAACTGCCGCAGATTGGAAACACACTTTGTCCTTCTGGCCTTCTCTTTCGCCGTGGCCAGCGCCGGCAGAAGCAAGGCCGCGAGGATCGCGATGATGGCAATCACCACCAAGAGTTCAATCAGGGTGAAGCCGGGTCGGCCTCGTTCGGCCACCGATACCCGCGGTGTTCCTGGCATTTCCTTCCACATAAGTGGCCTGATGATGGCAGCATTACCTCACTAGGCGGGATTGTCAACGCTCGCAACGAATCGCGTCGTGGCACGGTCTTTACTACCAATGGGTCTTGTCGGCTCCGCAACGCTTTCTTCATGTGCGCCACCGTCTGGGCGCAAGCGGATGCGCCCGATCAGGACGCCAGCGGGGACTTAACCTTGCAATTCAAGCCGCCCGGATTTCGGGTTGGCGGCCTTTGTAAACTCAGCGACCAAAATGGCGCTCGCGTAGGGAAAGCGGGTTTTGTAGGGGCACGTCAGGGCCTCCTTCCGGCTGGTCATCTCCCAATCGAGCTTTTTGGCGCGACGCAGATAGAATTCCCGCGACGCCTCAAGCTCGGAATTTCGGATCATGCGATCAAGTTCGGGGTTATAGCCCAGTGGCACGGTCAGGACGAACTTGCCGTCGGGTTTCAAAAAGCTTCTGCACGCGGCCATGGCCTCCCTTATTTTCTGGGCTGAGGAATTCTCCGCCTCGTCGTCAAAGCCGATGTGCTCGAATGTGGAAAGGGAGAGGATCAGGTCATATTGCTTTGAAGGCAGAAAGCCGATGATATCTTCATTAATGATCCCCTCTCCCGTTTCAAATTTATCCAGCACCTCATGGGCGATGGGAAAGTAATGTGACAACACATTGCCAACTTCAAGAATGTTTCCACCCGGATACTGTTCGAGGTACGATCTGGCAATGGGTATTTCGATGGCGCGCTCTCCGGCCCAAGTCATATTGTACCGGTGATAAAAGCAGGCGAAGATCTTGCCCTGGAACTGAAAACTCTTTTTTGGCAGGAAGGGTATGATGACGGGAGCGAAGATCCCCCTTAAAGGCTTTAGAACCAGTTCGCGCGCCCCAAACCGCTTGATAAACCAAGGCACTTTGCCAATCGTCGTATTGTATAGATGCTTGCGCACTGGATGTTTGAAACTCGAATCTTGCGGCCTTTCATCGGCCAACGGATTTCTTGCGCGCTCAAGGCTAAGACGACTCGGTCTTCTGTGCTGCCAGTCATGCCCGGCCCACCTTTGGCCGGCGCCTAAATCCGTTTTGAGATTGGGGCGAATGACCGACGATTAGCAAAAGAGTGATTTCGGTTGAAGCGCGAAAACCTCAATCGGTCCAGAATCCGCGCGAGCCGCGGCACAGACTCCAGCAAAGCGCGTTTGACTCGCAGCAGTGTTTGGGGAGCGAGATTGTTTTTTACCGCAACCGCTCCCGGGGTGGCGCTTTCCGCCCACGCGGAGGCGTAATCACTTTGCTGCGGCGTTCCCCGGAACAGCGGCACGATTTCCACCCGCCTCGCCCAGACAGAAAGCGCCACCGGCGCCGGGTTGATGAGTGTGACGCGGGCGCGGATCGCCTCCGGATCAGTTACCGCAAACCTCCGCCGGCGCACACCGTACTCGACAGCCACGCAATGTTCGATTTGGAAACCGTTTGCCGGGGAAAGAACGCGAAAGAACAACTCCGGGCTGAACTGATAAAACCCATGTCCAAAAAAATTATTCGCCGGAGTATGAGCGAAGAAATACCCCCCCCGCTTGACCATTTCAAGACTGTTACGGATGGCCACGGGAAAATTAAAGACGTGCTCCAGAGTGCCAATGTCACAAACGACATCGTAAGCCGCTTTCCATTCAACCGGAATGGGCTGGTTCATGTCATGAACGTGTGTGGCTCCTTCAAACCTGCTTGCATCAATCGTGACGAGTGTCTTTGCTCCAAGCGCTTCCCAAAAAGGCTCGGAATAGTCCGGGTAGGTTGCCGGGAAAAGGCCGGGGAAATCTTCCGGCAACAATCCGAATTCTTTCAGCAGCGTACGTGTTTCTGTGTTGCTGACGTAGTAGTGCTGCCTGCCCAGCGTGGCGCAGCGCTCAAAGCACGTTTTGTCCCGCCGGCGGGCGAGCAAAAATCTCGCTGTTTCGATATCAATACCCATGCAGGTTTGCAGCGTGAC
>CAZNOE010000066.1:11789-15112 GCA_964574525.1 uncultured Bifidobacteriaceae bacterium | reverse complement strand
CAAGCTTGCGATTCACCGTCACAACTCCCGCCGATTTATGTCCCAGCCCTGCAAAACGAGAATCGTATTGAGTTTGTGCCGCTGTTGATTATGGTCCCGATCATGCGCCGGTTGTTCATCGTAATCGTGCCTGCATTCCTGCTGGCTGCGACGCTGTCCGCCGCGGCTGCGACCACGGGCCGGGTCATCAAGGTGCTGCCGCATTTTCTCGATCTCAAAGGCCGGCACGCGCTTTCGCCCAGTCTTTATGATCGCGATGCTTATCAGGCCCAACTGCGCCAGCACCCCGGCCAGCGCTCGGGGATGCGGTTCAATGTCCTTTGGAAGGCCAGGACTGCCAGCGGTGCGATGCTGAAATTGCGCGTTGAACTGCGCGGCATCGCGCAAGGCAATCTCCCCCGCCAGAAGACCTTGGAAACGGAAACCAAATCCGGCTGGATGGGCCGTTGGACGTCACTCACGCTCAGCGGCGATGACTACAAGAACTTTGGCGAAGTCACCGCGTGGCGCACCACCCTTTGGGATGGCGATCAACTCTTGGGCGAGCAAAAATCTTTTCTATGGTAGGCGCCGTGACCGTTTGGTTTCCGCGCTGGTTTCGTGCTGTTCCTCGCTGATCCGTATTTTGTGGCACCCGAGGCTGGGAGGCTAAATTTGAACCTGCGATTTGCGCCGGTTGCCACGAATTCCCGGACCTGAGTGAACCGCTTCCGGGCGAACTACGACTCACCCGGCGTATCCTGTCGCGCCGCCACGTCAAGTTTGGCAAACGGATTATTGGCGAACGCTGCGGGCACCGGCTTGGGCGCCACAGTGTTCGCTGGCCGGGTTGGTGGCGGTGAGGCGGCATTCGACTGTTGATTGTTTGTGGCCGGGGCCGTCACTTGCCCGTCTCCGCCGGGACGCGGGTGCTTCGCGCGCTTATTGCGCGGCAGCGGGCTGATCATCACGTTGATGCTGCGACCAATCAACTTCGGCGTGAAATCCGGATGACCGTACGGCGCCACATCGCCGAGAAACTTGGTCATGACCTGGAAGCCGAATTCGGTGTGCGCCATTTCGCGGCCGCGGAACTTGAGCACCACCTTCACCTTCATGTCCTCGCACAGAAAGCCCACGGCATGATTCAGTTTCACACCCAGGTCGTGGGGGTCAATGCGCGGACTGAGTTGGATTTCCTTGACGATGGTCGCGTGCTGGTGCTTCTTGGATTCCTTGTCCTTCTTCGCCTGTTCGTAACGGTACTTGCCGTAGTCCACGACGCGGCAGACCGGCGGCGTGGCGTTGGGCGCGATCTCGACGAGGTCCACCCCGTTCGTGCGGGCCAGCGTCAACGCTTCGTTGAGCGGAATGACGCCCAACTGTTTGCCGTCGATTCCGATGACCCGGACTTCACGGGCACGGATTTTGCCGTTGACCCTGGTGAACGAACCGGAATAGGAAGAATTACGGGAAGGGAAAGGGCGACTCAAGACACCCTCGACGGTTGTGGCATATTTTTTTCGTTCTGCTTCAAGCGCACCGGCACATGGCCAGTTCAACTAACACCGCGTAATTAAGCCTTAAACCGCCGAAGTGCAAGCAAAAACTTGGAGACCTCCGACGGACAAGGCGATTGAATCTCAATGAAATCAGGCATTTGCTGCCACGGCGCTGCGCTTCACCATGATCGCTTCCACGATCTTTTTCGCCAGCGCCGGATTTTCCGCCAGCGCTTTCTGCGCGGCATCTTTGCCCTGGCCAATCAATTCGCCCTCGAATTGCAGCCACGCGCCCTTCTTCTCCACCGCGCCGCTTTCGATGCCTACGTCCAGGATGCTGCCTTCCTTGTTGATGCCGTGGTTGTAAATGATGTCGAACTCCGCTTCGCAAAACGGCGGCGCGGTTTTGTTCTTCACGATTTTGACCTTGACGTGATTGCCGACCGCATTGCCCGCTGCGTCCTTGAGCGTGTCCTTGCGCCGGATGTCTATGCGGACGCTGGCGTAGAATTTCAACGCCTTGCCGCCGGGCGTGGTCTCCGGGTTGCCGAACATCACGCCGACTTTCTCGCGCAATTGATTGGTGAAGATGCACGCGGTCTTGGACTTGGCGAGAATGGCCGTGAGCCTGGCTCATCAACCGCGCCTGCATGCCCATTGTCGCCATGCCCATCTCGCCCTCCAACTCGGCTTTCGGCACGAGCGCGGCCACGGAATCAATGACGATCACGTCGAGCGCGTTCGAGCGGGCGAGCGTTTCACAAATCGTAAGCGCCTCTTCGCCACTGTCGGGTTGCGACACGAGCAAGTCATCGAGGTTCACGCCGAGCTTCTTGGCGTAACCAGGATCGAGCGCGTGTTCTGCGTCAATGAAGGCCGCCAGTCCGCCGGCCTTCTGGGCGCTGGCGATGACGTGGAGCATCAGCGTCGTTTTGCCGGACGATTCCGGCCCGAAAATTTCAATGACGCGCCCGCGCGGGATGCCGCCCACGCCGAGCGCGAGGTCCACCGCCAGCGCGCCGGTGGGAATGACATCAATCTTCGTCTGCGCGCGCGCGTCGCCCAGGCGCATGATGCTGCCGTCGCCGTAGGCTTTGGTAATGGACGAGATGGCGGCATCAAGGTCGCGACTGCGGGTGGCAGCGACTTTGGCGGCTTCGGCGGTTTTTGTTTCTACAACGGACTTGTCGGCGGTTTTCGGCGGCATAGGCTTCGGCTAAAAATGGTTTGCGACGATTGATTGACTGGTCGCGACACTAATCAATTGGAATAACTTAGTCAACGCAGGATGCCGGCAGGTTCGGCGACAACTCGCAAGCGGAAAGCAGATCGAAACAAAGCAGGACTCCCTGGCTTCACGTTCTGTCCCTTGGCAGGAAAATTTCGTTTCGACCTGCGCGGGCTTCCTGACTAACGTTTTGGCCCGATGCCTGTCGAAGTCCAACTCACGCCCATGATGGCGCAGTATCGCCGCATCAAGAGCGAACTGCCCAAAGACGCGCTGTTGCTTTTCCGACTCGGCGATTTTTACGAGCTGTTTTTTGAAGACGCGCAGGCGGGTTCGCAACTGCTAAACCTTTCGCTCACGGCGCGCAACGGCGTGCCGATGTGCGGCCTGCCGTTTCACGCGGCGAACGGTTACATCGCCCGCATCCTCAAGGCCGGACGCAAGGTCGCCATCTGCGATCAAATGGAGGACGCCCGACCGGGCCAGTTGGTCAAACGGGAAGTCACGCGCATCTTGTCGCCGGGCACGCACTTTGATGAACGAATGCTTGTGGCGGAGCGGAACAACTATCTCGCTGCCATCTGCAACTCCGGGAAGACTTTCGGCCTCGCGCT
>CAZNOE010000066.1:7672-11689 GCA_964574525.1 uncultured Bifidobacteriaceae bacterium | reverse complement strand
ACCGCGCTCTACACCGTGCGCGAACATTTCAAGGTCGCGTCGCTTGACGGCTTCGGTCTGAAGGACCGCGTGGCGGCCATCGGCGCGGCAGGGGCGGCGTTGCATTATCTCACGCAACATCTCCGCCGCGACGTGAAAAACCTCACGCGCATTTCGTTTTACCAGCGCAGCGACTTCCTCACGCTGGATTACACCACGCTGCGGCATCTGGAAATCCTCGAGCCGATGCACCGCGAGTCGCCGCGCAACGCTTGTCTTTACGGCGTGATGAACCGCACGGTCACGCCGATGGGCGCGCGGCGACTGCGCGATTGGCTGTCCCAACCGCTCGCCGCCGTCGAACCGATTTGCCGCCGGCAGGAAGCCGTGCAGACGTTCATGGAGAACTCGGTGGCTTTGGAGGCTTTCCGCGCCCAGCTCGTGAGCGTGCGCGACTTGGAACGCACACTCGGTCGCCTCAGCAGCGGCAGCGGCAATGCGCGCGATCTCGGGGCGTTGCGCCAGGCGCTGGAGCAGATTCCGACGGTGAAGCGAATTCTGCGCGATCTGGTAGGGACGCGTTCCACCGCGTCCCTGATCAAAGAAGAAGTTGGGGATGCCGTGGAACGCGTGCCTACTTTGTTAAACGAACTCGTCTCGCAACTCGCCGAAGCGCCCGACCTCGTCGAGTTGATCGGGCGCGCCGTCGTGGACGAACCGCCGCTGGCGGTGAAGGAAGGCGGCATGATTCGCGACGGCTTCGACCCCGCGCTCGACGAACTCCGCAACGCCCAGCGCAGCGGCAAGGATTGGATTGCGAAACTTCAGCAGCAGGAAATCGAGCGCACGGCGATCACGTCGCTCAAGGTTCGTTTCAATTCCGTCTTCGGCTATTACATCGAAGTCACGAAGGCGAACCTCGACAAAGTTCCGCCGCATTACATCCGCAAACAAACCGTCGCGAACGGCGAACGCTACATCACGCCCGAGTTGAAGGAAATGGAAGGCAAAATCCTCGGCGCGGAGGAGCGCAGCGTGAAGTTGGAATACGAACTCTTCCAACGCGTGCGTGAGGAAGTGCTTGGGCAGATGGCCCGCATCCAGCAAACCGCCACCGCGCTGGCGCAATTCGATGTGCTCGCGTGTTTTGCCGAAACCGCGCGGTTGCACAACTATTGCCGCCCAGACGTTGGTGATGAAGGCGTGCTGCAAATTCGCGATGGCCGCCATCCCGTGTTGGAACAGCAATTGGTGGAAGAACGCTTCGTGCCGAATGATACGGGGCTATCCAGTAGGAGAGGCGTCGCGCCTGTCTCAAGCTGGAATGCCAAATCCGCCACGCCTCAAGACGAAGATGTTTCAGATGGAGACAGGCGCGACGCCTGTCCTACCTTTCCCCAGATTGCCCTCATCACCGGGCCGAACATGGCGGGCAAATCCACTTACATCCGGCAGGTGGCGCTCATCACGCTGCTCGCGCACACTGGCTCGTCCATTCCCGCGAACGAGGCGCGGATTGATCTCGTGGATCGCATCTTCACTCGCATCGGCGCCAGCGACGATCTTGCGCGTGGCCAATCCACCTTCATGGTCGAGATGAGCGAAACGGCAAACATTCTCAACAACGCCACACCGCGCAGCCTCATTGTGCTCGACGAAATCGGGCGCGGCACGAGCACGTTCGACGGCCTGAGCCTCGCCTGGAGCATTGTTGAACATCTGCACAACGCCGTCGGCGCAAAGACGCTTTTTGCGACCCACTATCACGAATTGACCGAACTTGCCCAGCGCCTGCCACGCTTGAGTAACTTCAACGTCGCCGTACGTGAATGGCGCGACTCAATTGTGTTCCTGCGCAAGATTGTCGAAGGCGGCACGGACAAGAGTTACGGGATCCACGTCGCGCGCCTGGCCGGCGTGCCAAAGGAAGTGTTGGAGCGCGCAAAGCAGATTTTGGTGAACCTCGAAGAATCCGAACTCACGCCCGAAGGCAACGTGCGCCAACCGGGCCGCCAGCAGGATCGCGACAAACTCAAACAACTCGCCCCGCCGCCGCAGATGGATTTGTTTGGGTAATGGACGCGAAATCTAGCAGTTCGCGGAAAATCCGAGATTGTTGGAACAATGCTTGAGCAGGTACGTCTAAGCGTTCATGCTGGAGACAACTCAATTGGTCTCAAACAAGGTGTACCCCTTGATTAAATCGCAAACTGTAGCTGGAGGGCTGGCCAACGGTCGTCAATTCTGTCAGAATGGATCGGTCCCGGAGCACGAGATGTCGGTATCAGCCATGAAGTTGAACAAAAAAACGTCACCGATGAGCGGCGACTCCGAGCACTTTCCAAACTCCGTTGAATCAGTCCACCTCTACGAACGGGTTGCAGAGCGGATTACCCATCTGGTTGACCAAGGCACGCTGCGTCCGGGCGACCGGGTCCCCTCGATACGAAGACTGGTCATGCAGCAATCAGTCAGCGTCTCCACCGTGTTGCAGGCCTATCAGTTGCTGGAAGGCCGTGGATTGATTGAGGCGCGTCCCAAGTCTGGTTTCTACGTTCGGGCACGTCGTTGGACCCCGGCGCCTGAGCCGGAGATTTTCCATCCGGCAGTCAGTTCGAAGAAGCTCAACATGGCCGGGCTGGTAATGGAGGTTGTTGGCGCCCTGATCCAGCCCGGTCTGGTCAACTTGGGCGTAGCTGCGCCCCCGCCGGAACTCCTGCCCACCCGCGAACTGCATCGCTCCCTGGCTGGGGCGACGCGCCGTCACCCCTCGCTGGCCAACACCCTCGACCCTTCCATCGGCCTGCGGACTTTGCGCGTACAGATTGCGCAGCGCGCCCTCAAAGCCGGCTGCACGCTCTCACCCGATGAGATCGTCATCACCAACGGCGCCACGGAAGCATTTCATCTGTGCCTGCGCGCCATCACCAAACCCGGCGACACCGTTGCCATCGAATCGCCCACTTACTTCGGCATTCTTCAAGCCATCGAAATGCTGGGATTGCGAGCCTGCGAAATCCCGACTTATCCCAAGGAAGGCGTTTGCCTGGATGAACTCCGGGACCGGCTCGACTGCACGCGTGTCAAAGCGTGCATCTTCATGACGAACTTCAGCAATCCGTTGGGCAGTTGCATGCCGGATGCGAAGAAGCGGCAGTTGGTTGAACTGTTGAACGCGCGGGGAATTCCCCTGATCGAAGATGATATTTTCGGCAGCCTGGCTTTTGGTCCCACCCGGCCCGGTGTGGCCAAGGCGTTTGACCCGCGAGGCATGGTCCTTCTGGTCAGCTCGCTGAGCAAGACGCTGGCGCCCGGCTATCGCATCGGCTGGGCGGCGCCGGGCAAATTCAAAGAAGAGGTGCATCGGCTCAAACATACCTGCTCGATTGGCAATCCGATGGTCACGCAACTGGCTGTGGCCGATTTTCTGGCCACCGGCGGCTATGAGCGGCACCTGCGCCGTCTTTGTCGCACCTACGCGCAGTTGATGCAACGCATGAGCGCCTCCATCGCGCGCAATTTTCCGGCCGGCACCCGGGTCTCGCGTCCGCAGGGCGGGCAGGTCCTCTGGGTCGAGTTGCCCGGAAATGTGGATACTCTGGAACTGCATCGGGCGGCGCTGTCTCATGGCATCAGCATTGCCCCCGGCCCGATCTTCTCGGCCCGCCGGCAATATCGAAACTGCCTGCGGCTGAACTATGCGAACCCCTGGTCAGAAAAGGTGGAGCAAGCCTTTGTGAAACTGGGGCACATGATCACGCGAATGGCGCAGCCGTAGCGCAAGGCGCATTCGACGTTCTCTCGTGTCTGTTTGAGGCCTAGCCGACCGGGGCAGTGTCAGTTGTCGCGCGGTTGTCGGCGGGGCGGCGCTGGCTTGGGCCTGAAGGCGCGTTTGAGCATGCGCATGCAGGCCACACGCGCATCGTCGAAGAAGGTGTAGAAGATCGGGACGACGAGCAGGGTGAAAATAGTGGCCGTCGTCATGCCTCCGATCAGCGTGAGGCCAAAACTTTTATAGCTGATGCCCAGTCGGCTCGG
>CAZNOE010000066.1:0-7572 GCA_964574525.1 uncultured Bifidobacteriaceae bacterium | reverse complement strand
CCGCCACCCTCGACCGGAATCTGAAAACCGGACAGATCGGTCAGGCTTTCCCGATCTGATTCCTGAAATCGGATTCGGACGGGGATTTCCCGTCCTTCATGATTGTATTTCGGCAACGAACTTCCACGCAAGGCGTAGCCCACCAGGCCGGCGATGACTTCCGGATTGACGGAACTGGCATTCGCCCGGTCACGATCCACGACCAGCGCCATTTCGCTCGGGCTGGGGTTTTCGCCGCTGCGAATACCCAGCACGCCATCAACACGCTGGATCATCGGCTCCAGCCGCGCCGCGACTTTATCCAGAACGTGAGCGTCATCGCCTTCGAGATGGAAAACAAAGACCTCGCGACTCTTCTCCCGCTCAGCCTCGTTTTCGCGCCCGAAGTGCAGCTTGATGCCAGGCTTCTTGGGCATTTCCTTCACGAATTTCTCGCCGACCTGCTTGGCCGAAAGCTTCCGGGGCTTGTCCTTGTCGAACCAGCCTTCAAGGCTCCCAAATTGCTGGCGATAGAAAACGAAATAACCTTTCAGCCCGTATTCGTCCTTTCGCTTTTCCAGCACTTTCTCCGCCTCGCTGAAATACTCACCGACGTCCGCGAATGAATACTCGTTGGCAATCTCGACGCCGATTTGGAATCCGGTTTGATCTTCCTCCTGTTGCTCGACGATCTCGACCTTCTTGAAGGGAATGAAATACGTCACCGCGAACATCGCAATCAGCCCGAGGACCAGGTCGAGCCTTCGCTTGAGAAAAAACTCCAGCCACCGGCAGTAGAGACGGTTCAATCGTTCGAAGGTGAGGTCGTAAAAGCGCTGCATGACGGCATTGGTCCGCTCGTGCGACCAGCGCAGCACGGTGTGGCGTTTCTTCGAGTCGTTCGGCGCCAAGGTGAGATAGACGCCAAGCGGAACGAAGACCAGCGCGACGAGCAGGGAGGCGAGCAGCGAAACGGACAGTGGAAGCGCCAGCCGCATGAGGAAAAACTGCCCCTCGCCCTCCACCAGCGACACGGGCACAAACACCACAACCGTCGTCAGCGTCGCCATGGTGATCGCGAGGGCGATTTCGCCCGCGCCTTTCACGCACGCGTCGCGCCGGGGCATTCCATCCTTGTGCATCCGCTGGATGTTTTCGGCCACCACGATCGAGTTATCCACCAGCATCCCGACGGCGATGACGAGGGCGAGAATGGTGAGAAGGTTGAGCGTTTCGCCGGCGAAGAACATCACGGTCAACGCCATCAAGGTGGAAAGCGGAATCGAGAGAGTGATGATGGCCGTCAGCCGAAAGCGGAGCAGAAAAATGAAAAGCACGAGCGCCGCCAGCACTCCGCCGACGATTCCACCGTTGACCAGGTTGCTCAGTGAGTCCTCAATGACTTCACCCTGGTTGAACAGCATCTCCATGTAGATCGAAGCCAACCGCGGGTTCTTCTGCATTTCCGCGAACGCCTTTTGAATGCGCTTTGACACTTCGACGGTGTTTGCTTCCCCGGCTTTGAAAACGACCGCGGCGACGGCAGGCTTGCTGTTGACCCGGACGCTGTATCGCCTTTCCGGCTCCTCGTATCTGATCCGGGCGATGTCTTTGAGGCGAATGGTCGGCGTGACCGGACGGTTCTCAATCTCTTCGAGCGACTTGTAGCTCGCCAGCGAGCGCAGCAGAAATTTCTTGCCGGAATCACGCACGTGGCCGCTCGCCATCGTGAAGTTGTCGCTGCCGAGCGCTTGCGCCAATTGATAGATGTTGAGGCCGTGTCCTTCGGCTTTCTTGCGGTCGAGCTCGATGATGATCTCTTTTTCTTCCAGCCCATCGGCAGTGACATTGGCGACGCCATCAATCCGTTCCAGCCGTTGGAGCACCTCCCGCTTCACGAGGTTGTATCGGTCGGAAATGATGGGATCAATCGCGAGGCCGATAACGCACACGGGAATGCCCGAGGCGTCGTGCTTGCGGATGAACACGCGGTCCACGTCATCCGGAAACTGGAGCCGGGCGCGCTGGGTCCGATCGCGCACTTCGCGGTAGGCCACGTCCATGTCCGTGCCTTGCTTGAATTGCAGAAAGACCCGGCAGAAGCCGAGCGTCGAGAAGGAGTTGATCCCATCGAGACCGTGGACGGTGCTCAGTTCCTCCTCGAGGGGCAACGTGATCTTGTCGAGCACCTCCTGCGTCGGCGCATTCTGCCACGGCACTCCGACGAACAGGCTTTGAGTAGTAAACCCGCGCGGGAACAATTCCACCGGAATTCCCATCGTCGCGACGAATCCAACCACCACGATGCTCATCAACATCACGAGCACCGTAATGCGTCGTTTGAGCGCAAACTCCGTCAGCCCGCTGGCCATGTGGCCGGCTTGATCTTCCGGGAGGCGCTGTTCGGGTAGCTCGCTCATTTCGCCAGGACGGATCCTGAATCCAAATTCCCCGTCTCCGTAACCGGGGCAAGCTGCTTTTCCTGCCGCATCATCACGCTGTAATAGATGGACGGAATGACGATCAACGTCAGCACGGTGGACGAGGTCAGGCCGAAGATGACGGTCAGTGCCATCGGAGTGCGGATTTCCGCGCCGTCGCCCAACCCAAGGGCCATCGGGATCAGTCCGAGCACAGTTGTAGCCGTGGTCATGAGGATCGGACGCAAACGGACTGCACCGGCCTGAACGACGGCCTCGCGCAGAGCGATGCCACGCCCGCGCAGGGTATTGGCGTAGTCCACCAGGACGATGGCATTGTTGACGACTATTCCGGCCAACACGATGAGGCCGAGGAAGACCACGATTGAAACGCTCGTATTGAGCAGCAGCAAGCCAACCGCCGAACCGAAAAATGCGAGCGGAATCGTGATCATGATGATCAGCGGCTGAAGCAGAGACTCAAACTGCGCCGCCATGATCACATAAACCAGAAAGAAGCTCAGTCCCAAAGCGAGATAAAGACTTCCCTGGCTTCGCTGCCATTCCTCATTCTGGCCGGTGATGGAAAACGTCATGTCCACCGGCCACTGGACTCTTTGCCGCAGGACTTCCTGAATTTGTTTCACCGCGCCGCCGAGCGAGCCAGAAGCGATGTTGGCCTGAATCAGGGCGACGCGTTTCCCAGACACGCGGCGGACTTCGCTTGGGCCTTCGCCGATTTTCAATTCCGCCACGGAGGCCAACGGAATCGGCTGCGCGCCGCCCGGGTTAACGACCAGTTGCCCGATGTCCTCGACGTGCGCCCGCGCCGGTTCATCCAACCGCGCCACGATGGGAATGCGCCGATCCTTCATGTTGAACCGCGTCGCTTCAAATCCTTTCACCATGTCGCGAACTTGTCGCGCTACGGTTCCGATGTTGAGATTGTAGGTTGCCAGTTTGTCGCGATGATAGGTGACGTGGATTTCCGGCGCGCCGCTGCGCAACGAGGCTTCGACATCCGCCAATGCCGGCAATTGGCCAAGGACCGCCTCGGCCTGTTTGGAAATCGCTTTCAGCTTCACCAGATCTTCGCCTTGGATCTCGACGACAATCGGCGTCTTGGAACTGAACAAAACGGGGCGCACGACACGGAACTCGACGTCGGGCACTTTGGCGAAGTAAGTGCGCAGGCGGTGGACAACTCGTTCTTCCGTGGCGGTCTGATCCCGATTCTCCGCGAGCGTCACCTTGAATCGCGCGGAGTGCTCGCCTTCGTCGGAACGGCGGATGTTTGTCGCATCGAAGCCGAACGTGACGAGCAGCGTGCGGACGTCCTGTTTGTTCGCGAGGATGGTTTTCTCGACTTCATCGAGAATGGCGCTCGTTTTCTCAATGGGCGTTCCGACTGGCAGGCTGACTTCAAAGGTGAATTCGCCTTGATGCACTTCCGGCAGCAACTCGGTATCGAGCCGACGGCCCGCCTCCCACGTGATCCAGCCGCAGAGCGCAACGCCGATCAACACCGCTCCACGATGATCGAGCGCCCAATTGATGGCTTTCGGATAAACTCGATACAACCCGTCAAAGCCGAAGGTGCTGACCTTGAGCACCGGACCGAGCACAAACTTGTTGATCAAAAACCAGAGCGGTTTAAGGAAGCGCGTCAACCACCAGAGAATGCCGGCGACCAGCAACAGAAGCAGCTTGCCCGTAATCTCGAAAATGAGTCCAAACACGAGCCAGACGAAGAAATAGGGCAACCCCAGATTTCGCTGCAACTTGCGCGGATTGCGCAGTTTCTCCCTGAAGTCGTGCCAGGACTTCAACGTTTTCCACGAGCGGACTTCGCGGCTCTCTTCGCGCGCCGCAATTTTCTGGCGGCTCGCCAGCATCGGGATGAAGTAAACCGCCACCGCCAGCGACGCGAGGAGGGAAATGACCACCGACCAGGCAAGGTCGCCGAATGCCTGGCCGGCGATGCCTTCGACAAAGACCATTGGGAAGAAGACGGCAACTGTCGTCAACGTGGACGCGACGACTGCGCCTTTGACTTCCTGCGTTCCGCGAACGGCGGCAGTGACAATGTCGTCGCCTTCCTCGCGACAACGGAAAACGGACTCCAGCACGACGATGGAACAGTCCACCAACATCCCGACGCCCAGCGCCAGTCCGCCCAGCGACATGATGTTGAGGGAAACGCCCATCAGATTGAGCGGCGCGAAAGTGATCAACAGCGACATAGGGATGCTCAAACCGATAATCGTCGTCGTTTTCAGATCTGCGAGGAACAGGTAGAGGATCGCAACGGCGAGCAGCCCGCCCATGATTGCGGTATCGCGGACTTCGTTGATGCTGCTTTCGATGAACTTCGAGCGGTCCGCGACAATTTCCAGTTTCGCGGCCTCTTCTTCGTAAAGCCGCTGGGCGAGGCCGTTGCCTTGCCGTCCCATTCCCGGTGGACCGGGCTTTGGTTTTTTGTCGCCGCCTTCCGGCTCCTTCGAAAACTTTCCAACCGCTTCGGTGACGGCCTTCGCCACGGCCACCATGTTCGCGTCGGCTTCCTTGTAGATGTCTATCTGCACGCTCTCCGAGCCATCCGTGTGCGTCATGATCTCGCGATCCTTTTGTGTGCGGATGACACGCCCGAGGTCCTTCACGCGCACGTTGCGGTCGGCGATGCGCGTGACGACTGTGTCGGCGATCTCGTCCAGGTTTTCATATTCATTCAGCGTGCGGACCATGTATTCGGCGCGACCCTCCTTGAGCGTGCCACCGGCGACGTTAATGTTCTCCTGACGCAGCCGGTCAATGACGTTTTGAATCGAAAGCCCGCTGCGCTGCAGGGACTCCTTGCTGAGCAGAACATGATATTCCTCCTCCAGCCCGCCGCGAACGCGAACCGCAGCCACGCCCTTGATTGGTTCGAGCGCGCGCTTGATCTGCAACTCCGCGATGCGACGCAAGCGGCGCAAACCTTGTTCGCCTTCGTAACGCTTACCTTCGCCGGCGAAACTCATTTCCATGATCGGGTCAAGCGAAGGATCGAAATGCAGCAGCAGCGGACGCTCGGCTTCGCGGGGCAGGAAAACCAGTTCGAGTTTCTCCAGCGCTTCCTGCGTAGCTTTCGACATGTCCGTACCCCAGACGAATTCCAACACCACGTCGCTGATGCCCGCGCGGCTGATGCTGCTGATCTTGTTCAAGCCACCGACCACGCCAAGCGCTTCCTCGATGGGCCGGCTGATTTCGTTTTCGACTTCTTCCGGCGCGGCGCCCGCGTACTCGGTGCGGACCGTGAGGGTGGGATAATTCAATTCCGGCATCAGATTTACCGGCAGCCGTTTGAACGAGAAGAAGCCAAACACGACCGCGGAAAGGAAAACCATGAGCACCGCCACGGGCCGGTTGGTCGTAAAATGCGTCAGGCGTTGTCTGGGGTTGGACATCTGCTTTAGGCAAACCCAGCAGCCTGCCGCGCGCGGAGTGTTTTCCGCGCGAAGGAAGCGAGGGCTTTCAGCTTGTCTGGATTCCTAAGATTCACCCTAGGCAGATTGCGGTGGGGCGAAGAGAATCGGCTCAAGATCTCTTCGCCGTTGCGGGCTGCTCCACCTTTTGCTCTTTCTGCTCCTTCTTTTCACCCGGCGGTGGATCCTCGGGCAGCCGGACCTTGGCGCCATCCTTCAACCCAGTCTGACCGGCCACCACGATTTGATCGCCTTCCTTGAATCCCGTCATCGGCTCCACGTTGAGCTTGTCGGCGATCTTTGGTTCAACCATCACGCGTTCGACTTTCCGCTCCGGCACGAGGCGGAAGACATAGGTTTGTTCTCCATCGTAAAGCAAAGCCCGCTTCGTAATCAAAATGGCATCGGCGCGTTTGGCTGTAACCAGTTCCACATCCACATACATTCCGGGGCGCAATTGGCCGATGTCCTTGAAGCCGATGGTGACCTTCACCGTGCCGGTCTTGGATTCGACGATCGGCGCGACGCGTTTGACATAACCCTTGAACTCCTGCGCCCCGAACGGCGTGGCTGTAACGCGCGCGGGTTGATCGAGGCGAAGGTCAATCAGGCTTTTCTCCGGCACATAAATCCGCGCAACCATGGAATTGAAGTCCACGATGTCGAACAAATGTTGATTGAGGCCGACCAAGTCGCCGTGTTTGACCAACCGCTGGCTGATCGTGCCGGCGATGGAAGCGCGCACCTCCGTGTATTCGAGGCCACGTTGCGCATCCTCGAGGGCCAGCTCAAGCTGCCTCAGTTCGAATTTCGCGTTATTGAACACCTGTTCGCTGATAAGCTTCTGTTCGAACAGCGCTTTCTCGCGGTCGAACTCCTGCCGCGCCTTCTCCAAGCTGCTCTGCGCCTTGCCGTAAGCAGTCTTCTGGGTGTCGTTGTCCAACCGCAGCAACACTTGGTCTTTCTTGACGACGTCACCTTCTTCGACAAGCAACTCGGTGACCCGGTTGGCGGTCCGGGCGAAAACCTTTACCTCCTCCTCGGCCTCCAAATGCGTCGAGTTTTTGAGTGTCGCCTCGATGCTGCCGCGCGCGATGGCCGTGACCTCCACGGGCAATGCTTCATCTTTGTTGTCCTTCTTGGAGTTTTTGGCGTCCGCCGGCCCTTTGCGGCAACCTGCCATGCAAAAGGCCATGGCGACTGCCGTCACGAGCCAGAGCTTGTATTTGTGATGCATAAGGTCATTGTCCACCCCATTAGACACTGCCCGGCGCAAATTCGCATGTACAAAATGCGTCGGCTGCTGATCCATTACACACCGCGAGGCCAGGATGTTTCAACAAATTGATGGCTGGTGGGACCCAAGGACGGGCGTTTCGCCTTCCGTTGGCCTGACCGGCTGGTGATACCTGACGGAACATCGGCGCAGAATTTGTGGGGAAACTGGGGGGACTCGGATGAACCACCTAATTCCTGAGGAATTTTGGTGCGCCTAGCAGGACTTGAACCTGCAAACAGAGGGTTTTCAACACTTTCAGTGTTGCCGTTCGTTGCATCATTTGTGTCATTCATTGCAACGCGACGATACACTACAACCCATGCCAGTCAAGGATATATTTGCATCTAGCGGCAGAGAGTGACAGAAAAACCAGTGTCGTTTTGTGTCGGACCTGCTAGCTGTGTCGGAAGTGTGTCAGAGACAAAAA
>CAZNOE010000065.1:12459-15222 GCA_964574525.1 uncultured Bifidobacteriaceae bacterium | reverse complement strand
ACTGGATTTCGCGTTTTCATCCACGCCTCCTGCCACGGCGGAGTTCGAAGAAGCGCTGAAGCGTCTGGGCGAAAGGTTCAGCCGTGTTCAAGCGCAAGGTGTCCACGCCCGCCTGACACAGGGACCGGTCGAGTTCTGCGAGCCGCTCGGCGTTCGTGCTGGCGAACTCCTCTCTCACGACAGCGCGGCCGGAATCCAGTTCGAGCAACTCACCCGTTTCCGCGTCTTCAATCGTCAGCAAGCCCGCCGGTGGCAAAACGCTCTCGCGGGGATCGTGCAGATGCACACAGACCACATCATGGCGAACGTTGGTCAGGCCGATTTCCTGAATGACATCGCGCCCGCCCCTCACCCGGCCTTCGGCCACCCTCTCCCCATCGGATGGGGAGAGGGACGGGGTGAGGGGTTCGATGCCTGATTCACGGTTTCCGAAGCTGTGCAAAAAATCCGTCAGCAGAAAAACAATTGAGCGGCGGTGCAAGACGTGATTCAGAAACGTCAGCGCCACGGGAATATTTGTGCCGCGATGTTTTGGCTGGAAGGAGAGCATCTCCCGAAGAAGACGCAGAATGTGCCGGCGGCCTTTGCGCGGCGGCACGAACAATTCCACCACGTCGGAAAACAGAACCAGCGCAACCTTGTCGCTGCTGCGCGCAGCGGAAATGGCCAGCGTGCCCGCGATCTCGGTGGCGAATTCACGCTTGGTGCGATTCGTCGAGCCGAAGGCCGACGACGCCGAGATGTCCAGCGCGAGCACCATGGTCAGTTCACGCTCTTCGCGAAACCGCTTCACGAACGGGCGGCCCATGCGATTGGTGACGTTCCAATCAATGTCCCGCACGTCGTCGCCCGGCATGTATTCGCGCAACTCCTCAAAGTCCATGCCGCGGCCCTTGAAATGACTGAGATAGGCGCCGACCATCGTGTCATTGACGAGCCGGTTGGTGCGCACTTCGACCCGGCGGACGGATTCAATGAGTTCGGTGAGGGTCATGCGATTTACGATTTACGATTTACGATTTACGAGTCGTACGCGGTCTCACAGGGCGCGCGTAAATCGTAAATCGCAAATCGTAAATTCTTCAAGGCACGGGCACAGCGTTGAAGACTTTCTTGATGATCGCGTCCGTGGTCACAGCCTGCGCTTCGGCTTCGTAAGTGAGAATCAGGCGATGGCGCAGCACGTCCGGCCCGATGCTCTTCACGTCTTCGGGCGTGACGTAGGCGCGGCCTTGCAACAAGGCCCACGCTTTCGCGGCCAACGTCAGATAAATGGTGGCGCGCGGCGACGCCCCGAACTGGATGAAATGTTTCAGGTCCAGCTTGTATTGATCCGGTTTCCGCGTCGCGAAAACAACGTGGACAATATAGTCACGCACCTTCTCATCCACGTGAATCTGATCCACGATTTTGCGCGTGTGTTGAATTTCATCGAGGGCGATCACCGGCTTGACCCGCATTTCCGGCGCGGTGAACGCCATGCGATCCAGAATTTTCCGCTCTTCCTCGAACGAGGGATAGTCGAGCAGGACTTTGAACATGAACCGATCCACCTGCGCTTCCGGCAACGGATACGTCCCCTCCTGATCAATCGGATTTTCCGTAGCCAGCACGAGGAAGGGCGATGGCAGCGGCATCGTTTCGCCACCAAGCGTCACCTGGCGTTCCTGCATCGCTTCGAGCAACGCGGACTGCACCTTGGCCGGCGCGCGATTGATTTCGTCGGCAAGGACGAAGTTGGCGAACACCGGCCCCTTCGTGGCGTGATATTTGCCGTCGTGCGGACTGTAAATCAGCGTCCCCACGATGTCGGCGGGAAGCAGGTCGGGCGTGAATTGAATGCGATGAAAGCTGGCCTGAATCGCTGCGGCCAGCGTGCGGACGGAAAGCGTCTTCGCCAAACCGGGCACGCCTTCCAGCAACACGTGGCCGTTGGCAAGCAACCCGACCAGCAGACGGTCAACGAGTTGTTCCTGGCCAACGATGACTTTCCCAATCTCGGCCCGCAACGTTCGGACCCACGTTGAAGCTGCCTGCACCTGTTCTTGCACCTGTTCGTTCAGCGGTGTGATCATGCGGCCTCACTCTAGGTGGTCACACGTGACGACTCAAGTTATCTGCGAGGAGCGGATGAGTGGCGCGGCGCGACGGTTTCGCCCCTTGAGGGGAGGGAAGCCACACGCCGCCGCGGCTGAGGCGGGGTTGGAGTCCGCCTCAATTTACTGTTGCAAACGTGCCCGATAGAACCGCTGTGGCGCCTGCGGCATTTCGGGATCAACGATGAGCACTCGCCCGCCAACGACATTATTCGTACTAAGCGGTTTCCAGACTTTCAGGTCAGTCGAGGTTTCGATGACACAATTGCCCGCCACGAGATCATTAAATCGCAGTTCAATCACCCCAGGCGAAGCCGCACTGAGGGCCAACGCGCCTTGCACCGCCGTCACACTCACCACGCGATTGTTTGGCGTGTAAGCGTCCGGCTCCGCGCGGACCATACTCGCCACGTTCGTCAGGTTTCCGGTCGCCAGCGCCTGCACCACCACCGTCATCGTGGCGTTCGTCCCAGCCGGCACGGTTCCCAGACCGTACACGACCACTCCGCCCGCATTCGAACGGCTGCCCTGCGATGAATTGAACGATATCAGGTTTACTCCCGCCGGCACGACGTTGCTCACCACCACTCCGTTTGCCGCGGACGGTCCGTTATTCGTCACCGTCAACGTGTAGGTCACATTACTGCCCACCGTCACCGGATCCGGC
>CAZNOE010000065.1:0-12359 GCA_964574525.1 uncultured Bifidobacteriaceae bacterium | reverse complement strand
CCGGCGCACCGTCACCGAATTGGTGATAAAGCCGTCCGCGTGAGGCCGGGTCACAATCGTCACGGTCGCGGTGGCGCCGGCGGCCATGGTGCCCAGGTTGCACACCACTACTCCACTATTGCTCGTGTAAGATCCTTGCGAAAGAGTGACGTTCAGCAGATAGACCTCGGCCGGCAAGAGGTTGGTCACCGTCACGCCGGTGGAGGAGTTGGGACCGGTGTTGGTAACGGTAATCGTGTAGGTGAGATTGCTGCGCACATCGGCCGGGTCTGGGTCGTCCCTCGCCGTCAGCACCAGATCGTTTGTCACCAGGACCGTGATTTTATCCGCCTTGCCGGTGTGCCCGTCGCCGTCGTCGGCGCGCAAAACGAGGTCTTGAGCCGGAGCCTGGACGGTCAGTTGGGCTGACCAAACGCCGCTCGTAAAGGTGCCGGACACGGCCGGTGAGATGGGAACTGATTGGCCCACCGAGTAGCGCAGGTCCACAAACCACCAGCGCACGCCGTCGGAGGAGTTCGGGAACGTGTCGCCGCTGCCCTCATAGCTCGCGTTAATCACGCCATTGGAGAAGGTCGGGCCGAGGTCGAACCGATAATAATAGGAACCGCCGCCCGTATAGGCGGCCACCCGATAGCGCACGCCCGCCGTGAGCGTCACCGGCGAGGTCAGTGGCGTATCGGTCCAAGTGCCGGGCGTGCTGGAAACCGTCTGGCTCGTTACCAACGTGCCGGCGTCCGTCCAGATTGACACCTTCGACCCAAAGTAATGACGCACATGCGTCACCACGATGTCCGTGTTGGGCGTGAACGAATATCCCAAGGTAAAGTTCCCACTGCTGCTGGACGAATACACCACGTCTCCGAGAATCCGGTTGGTGGCCGCCCCGCCTGCGGCCAAGCCGCTGAGTGTTACCGGACCCGCAAAGTTGGTCACCGTCGTGCCCGACGCGTCCTTGGCGGTGATGCTCACCGGGAACGGGACGTTCACGTTCTGCGGCGAAGCAATCGCCGCCCACTCGAAGTGATCTATCTGTCCGGCCAATCCGTCGTCATTGAGGATCGTGCCCACGCCCTCGCTGTCGCCCAGAGTCGCGTTCCCCTCGTTGTACAGCTCCACGAAGAACGTTTCGTCCGGCTCGATTCTCGTGTCGCCGAGGACCGGCACGATGATCGTCTTGTTGGTCTCGCCCGCGTTAAACGTCAGAAGGACGTTGTTGGTCCCCACGTAGTCGCTGCCCGCCAGAGCCGTGTCGTCGGCCGTGTAGTACCTGACGGTCACCGTCCGGCCGCTGGGCGCGGAGAGCCTCACCGTGAACAGCGCGTTGCTCGTGCCGGTGTTGCGCTCGACGAAGGTCACGTCGTTGATGGTGAGGACCGGCAGCGGATCGTCATTGATGATCGTGCCCAGGCCCTGGCTGTCCAGGATGGCGGCATTGGTGGTCCCGGAAAGGTTGACGAAGAAAGTTTCATCCGCCTCATTGAACAGGTCCCCGATGACGGCCACGGCGATGTTCTTGTTGATCTCCCCGGGATTGAAGAGGAGCGTTCCATTGGTGCTCACGTAGTCGCTGCCGGCCGTCGCGGAGTTGTTGGCCGTGGCATAGTTGACCGACACCGTTTGCGGCGAAGCCACGGACAACCGGACCCGGAAGAGGGCATTGGTTGTTCCGGCATTGCCTTCGTTCAGGGTCACATCGTCCACCGAAATGCCGGGTATCTGCACCGAGGTCAGGCTCACCACGCGGTTGTTGCGCAGATAGCCGTCCGGCTCGGCGCGCGTGACGCTGGCCACGTTGTTGAGCGTGCCGGTCGCCAGGGTCCGCACGAGCACTATCACGGTCGCGTTGGTGCCGGCCGGCACCGTTCCCACGCCGCACACGATGACGCCGTTCGCATTGGAGGACGTGCCCTGGGAGGAATTGAAGGAAATCAAATTGACGCCGCTGGGCACGACGTTGCTCACGATCACGCCCGTCGCGGCGGAGGGACCGGAGTTGCTCAAGGTCAGGGTGTAAGTCACGTTGGTGCCCACGGCGACCGGGTCGGGCGCGTCGGTCACGGTCAAGGCCAGATCATCGGGCACCACGACGGACACCGGCGAAGCCCAGGCCAGGGCATTGGCCACCAGCCGCGCGCCATCGGTGCTGGCCGTCCAGAAGTCGCTGCTAACGGTGCTGGAGGGAGGGAAGAAATTCAACCCGACTACCCGCCCGCCGGTTGTTTGTCGGACACCGACCAGCGGCCGGCCGTTGCTCCAGTGCGCGACCAGGGTAGAGCCAGAGGTCAGACTGACTGTGTTGTGGTAACTGGACCCACCGCCGCTGAATGACGCGACGCCTTCCAGAATCGGGTGTTGCGCATCATCCTTCACCAGCGTCAGAAATGATCCCGATGAACTACCTGCCACGACAAATGGGAGATAACCACCCGTGGCGATCCGCCCCTGTAGACGTCCGCTTCCCCAGGCGAACGTGGCTATGGCCAACCCGCCGCCGGTGTCCACATAGTCCGCCAGAACATTACCCAGCGCGACAGGGTCATTGACGCTGTTGTTGTCATAGACCAATACAGAGTCATACTGCGCTAGTTGGCTCAAAGAGGGAACCGGGTTGCCGCTGGTAATGTCGAACGCATCAACGACAGCAAAGATTCCCGCCGATAGTAATTTATTCCGAACGTCATTGTAGGAAGTAGAGTTGTCCGCAGCGAATACGGCTACCCTTCCGCCTCCGCCAATCAAAGCCCTGACCGGCGTGCTGACCGTCACCACGTTATTGCCGAGGTAAGGATCCACCTCGCCGCGGCCGATGTTGCAGACGTTGGTCAGCGTGATCGCATCCAGGACCGGTTTGACGACGAGGGTCACGGAGGCCATGGCACCGCCGGCCAGTGTGCCCAGGTTGCACGTCACCAGCCGGCCGGCCGTGGCAAAAGTGCCTTGCGACACGGCGACCGAGAGCAGATTGACTTCGGCCGGCAGGAGATTGGTGAGCGTTACGCCCGTGGCGGAGGCGGGACCGCCATTGGTCACCGCAATGGTGTAAGTCAGATTGCTCCGCACATCGGCCGGATCGGGTGCGGCAGCCGCCGTTACGGCAATATCGTTCAGGACCAACACCGCCAGAGGATTGGCGTCACCGCTGTGGCCATTACCATCGCTCGCGCGCAAAGTCAGGTTGGTGGCGGGACCCTGGACGGTCATTTGTCCCGACCACGTTCCGCCCGTAAAGGAGCCTGACACGGTCGGTGAGATGGGAACTGATTGCGGGTTTCCCACCGTGTAGCGCAAGTCCACAAACCACCAGCGAAGACCGTCGTCGCCGGAGCTCGGGAACGCATCGCCACCGGCTTGGTAGCTGGCGTTAATCACGCCGTTGGGGAAGGTCGGGCCGAGGTCGTTCCGATAATAATAGGAGCCGCCGCCGCCCGTGTAGGCGGCCACCCGATAGCGCACTCCCGCCGTGAGCGTCACCGGCGAGATCAGCGCCGTGTCTGTCCAGGTGCCTGGCGTGCTGGAAACCGTCTGGCTCGTTACCAGGGCGCCGGCGTCCGTCCAGATGGACACCTTCGAGCCCCAGTAATGACGCACATGCGTCACGGTAATGTTCGTGTTGGGCGTGAACGAATATCCCAAAGTATTGTTCCCACTGCTGGTGAACGCATGCACCACGTCCCCGAGAATCCGGTTGGTGACCGCCCCACCGAGCAAGCCGCTGAGTGTCACCGGCCCCGCAAAATCGGTCACAGCGTCACCAAAATAGTCCCGGGCCGTGACCGCCACGTTAAAGGGCTGGCCGACGAACTGCGGTGAAAGAATCGCCGCCCAGTCAAAGTGATCGAGCTGGCCCGGCAACCCGTCATCGTTGATGATCAAACAGGTCGCCTGGGTCACGGCCAGCGTCGCATTCACCGGACTGGAGAGCCTGACCAGGAACGACTCGTTCACTTCAACCGCAATATCGCCGATGACTTTCACAACAATCGTTTTGCTGGTCTGGCCCGGACTGAACGTCAACGAACCATTGGTCGCCACGTAATCCAAGCCCGCCAGCGCCGTGCCGTTGGTGGTCGCGTAATTGACCGTCACCGTCTGGCTGCTGGGATAGGACAGATTCACGGAGAACAACGCATCCCGCAACCCGGTGTTGCCCTCCACCACGGTCGTGTCGCTGATCGTCAGCGTCGGCAACAGCACGGTGGTTGTCTGCGAGACGACGTTGTTGCCGGCAAACGCGTCGGCCTCCGCCCGCGTGACTCCGGCGGTGTCGGTGATCGTCCCGCTGGTGGTGGGCGTCACCAAGATGTTCATCGTCGCCGCCGCGGCGCCGGCAAGCGTGCCGACCGTCCACGTCACGGTCCGGCCGTTGAGGCTGGTGCTGCCCTGCGAGACGTTGGCCGACCCGAACGTCACGCTGGCCGGCAGGAAGTTCGTTACGGTCACGCTCGTCGCCGCAGTGGGGCCAGTGTTGGTCACGCTGACCGTGTACGTCAGAGTCGCTCCGGCGCCGACCGGGTCCGGCGAATCAGTTACGAACACGGCGATGTCGTTTCGATACAACATGGCGAAGCTGGCGGACTGGCCGGAATGGCCATCGGTGTCCGATGCGCGCAAGACCAGGTTGGTGGTCAAGACTGCGGCTGTCATCGTTCCGCTCCATACTCCGTTGCTGAAGACACCCGACAGTGTCGGCGAAACCGGGACGGCCTGCGATGTTCCTATTGTGTAGCGTAAATCCGCCAAATAAAGGGTGCCGCCACCGGAGTTACCTGGGAACGAATCCCCGAAGCCATACACACCACCTTGAACGATTCCATTACTGAAAGTATTTGGCGGACTATTTAAATAATACCAAGGGGCATTATTTCCACCAGTATAGGCGCCCACTCTATATTTCACTCCGGATTGCAATGTCACAGGTACCGTCAAAGGCGTTTCCAGCCAGGTTCCGGGCGTGCTCACTACGTTCTGGCTCGCGACCAGGACGCCTGCGTCTGTCCAGATCGATACCTTGTTCCCGTATAGGTGCCGCACATGGGTCACCACGATGTTGGTGTTCGGCGTGAACGCAAAGCCCATCGTATAATCTCCGCTGGAAGGGGCTGTGGGCACCACGTTGCCAAGGATGCGGTTGGTAATCGAGCCCCCCACGGCACCGGTGAGAGTCGCGGGTCCGGCGAAATTGCTCACGGTCGTGCCCGCCCCATCCTTCGCCGTAATGGTCACCGGGAACGCTTCGCTGGCATACTGGGGCGAAGGAATCGCCGCCCAATCGAAATGGTCAATCTGCCCGGGCAGCCCGTCGTCATTGACGATCGTTCCCACGGCCTGGTTGTCGGCCAGGGTCGCGTTGACCGCATTGGAGAGGACCAAAAAGAACGTCTCATTCGGCTCGACCCCGGTGTCGCCGATGATTTTCACCTGGACCGTCTTGTTCGTTTCACCCGCCAGGAACGTCAGGACGCCGTTGGTCGGCACATAATCAATCGCCGCGAGGGCCGTCCCGTTGCTGGTGGCGTAACTAACCGTAACCGTCTGGCTGTTTGGATAGGAGAGCCGCACTGCAAAGGCGAAGGTCGGAGCGTTGCTGCTGGTGTTGCCTTCCGGCGCGCTCACATCGTCAATCGTCAGTGAGGGCACCAGCACGGTCGTCACAACCTGGGCGGTGTTGTTCGCCGGATTCGGGTCCGCTTCGCCCCGGCTGACAGACGCGCGATTGGTGACGTTGCCCACGGCGGTCGGCGTGGCCACGATGGTGATGGTGGCATTGCCTCCGCCGGGAACCGCACCAAGGTCGCAGCGGACAACGCCGGCGTTGTTGGAACAAGTGCCCTGTGACGAAACCGCGGAAACAAATGTGGCGCTGGCCGGCAGGGTGTTGCTGACGACCACGGCCGTAGCGTTAGTGGGACCGGTGTTCGTCACGGTCAAGGAATAGGTGATCTGCCCGCCGACCGGCGCCGGGTCAGGCGCATCAGTCATGGTCAGCGAGAGGTCGTTATGCACGAGCACATCAAACGCCACGCTGCTCCCGATGTGCCCGTCGTTGTCGTCGGCCCGCAAAACCAGATTGGTGGCCAGTTGTTGCACCGTCACATTGCCGCTCCACACGCCGCCGGTAAACGTACCAGAGACACCGGGGATCAGAGCCACGGCGGCCTGCGAACCGATGAGCCGCAGGTTGGGCACGCGAGCTATCACACCGGGCGTGGGGGAAGTTCCCGACCAGGACAGCGGGTCGCCGGCGCTGCTATCGGTTCGATAAAACAACGAACGATTCAGCGCCGTGTCCGTCGAGCGCGTGCTCCCATCGCCGGTGTAGAAATTATTGTTGAAGCTGAAATCAATGAGCAGGTTGTCCGCGCCATTGTAATTGAAGGGTGACGTGAACGGCAGCACGAGCCAGCCGGTGCCGGAAATGGTCAGGTTGGTTTGCAGCACAACGGTCCAGCCGGTGCCGTCCCATCCCGGACTCAAGCCGTAACTGGTCATCGTCGTGTGCTTGATGCGGATGGTCCAGTTGTTCAACACCTGGCCGGGAATGCCGGTCACGTCCAACGCCAGGCCGGTGATGGTACGCGCCGGTCCCAACTCGCCCGACAGGTAAATGGATTGCAGCCGCGCGTCGTGGTAGAAAGACGCCAGCGGGAAATTCCAGGAGTTCGTGCCAGCGCCCACCGTCACCTCCTGCGCCGACACCGCGCCCGTGAGCGTCACCGGCCCCGCGAAATCGGTCACGACACTGTCAAAGGCATCCTGGGCGGTGATGGTGACTGGGAACGACTCGTTGACGAACTGCGCCGGCGCAATGGGGTTCCACACGAAGTGATCCACGCGGCCCGCAAATCCGTCGTCGTTGATGATCGTGCCCACGCCCTGGCTGTCGGTGATCGTCCCATTGACCGGGCTGGAGAGATTCACATAGAAGATTTCGTCCAGCTCGATGATCGTATCGCCGACGATCGTGACGTTGACGGGCTGGCTTGTCACGCCGGCCGCGAAGATCAACGTGCCGGAGGCCGCCACGAAATCACCCACCACGGCCGAGCCGCTTCCGGTGGCGAAGTTGACCCGCGTTTCCTGCACACTGGGCGAGGAGAGTGTGACGTTGAAGACCGCTTGAGTGGTTCCGATATTCCGCTCCACCACGCCGGCGGCGTTACCGATGCGAATGTTCGGTTTCACCACGATGTCCACCCGGCGTACTTCCAGGTTGGCGCTCAGCGAACTGCTGACGGAATTGACCTCGCCATTGACCGGGTTGGAGCCGGTCACGGTAAAGGCGCCGAGCGGCACGACATCAAAACTGTATTGGCCGAGGCTGCCGGCGGTGGTCGAGCGGAACGCCGAACCGGTCAGAGTGACCGGCGCATTGGAAATCGGCGTGACGCCGTCTGTGCGATAGACGATGCCGGTGACCGAGCCGGAGGCGAACAATTGCATGTTCAACGTGAGTGTCTGGCCTGAAAGGGGAAGGTTTCCGGAATTGAATCCGCGCAGGGAACTCACCGTGTCCGCGGCGCTGACCGAAACCGGACCGGGTTCGACCGGGAAGAAGGAATAACGACCGTCCACGCCGGTCGCCACTGTGAAGATGCCGTTGTTGGCCGTCAGCGTCACCTGCGCGTTGGGCACGGGCTGGCTGGTGGGCGAGGTGACCAGACCGACCACTGTTCCGCCGGAAATCAGCGTCATGTTCACTACAACGGTCTGGTCCACGACGGCGTTGGTCTGCGCGCGCGCGGAAGTGTTGCTCAATTGATCGAACGCATCCAGCGTCACCGGGCCCACCGGCACGTCAAAGAAAGTGAAGCGCCCGCCGGTGTCCGTACTCGTGCCGCGCGACAGGCCGTTGGTCCCGTGCAACTGAACTCCGGAGTTCACGCCCGGTGAATTATCCTGCCGCCGCACCAGGCCCGTAATGGTCCCCGTCGGCGGCATGAGCAGGTCCGCCGTCGTTGTCTGGCCCGCGGTAATCGTCGCCGTCGCCGAGGCGCTCAAGTCTGAACCCTGCGCAATTGGCGTCGTCGCCACCAGGGTATAAAGGCCCGCCGGCAAGCCGCTCACGCCAAATGTTCCGTTGGCCGCGATGTTAAGCGTGATCGGATTCAGCAGCCCACCGCCGCTGACGCGAACGGTGCCCGAACTGACGACGACGTTGTTATGCCGGCGCACCGTGCCGGCCAGCACGCCGGTGTCCGCGAACACCACGTCGCGCGTCGTCACCAGCAAACCGGGCGGGAACGTTCCCGGGATCGGCGCCGTCGAAATGCCCGTGAACGGATGGATGCCCACCAGCGTGAAACCGTCCACCGGCACCGGCAACGAATTGCCGAAGCCGGGCACCGATCCGGTAAAGCCGAATTGACCCGCACCGCTCGAAGAGACCGTCCAGGTCCGGCCGAAGATTTGATTGGTGCTGCGATAGCGCACCGTAGCATTCGCCACGATGTTGCTGCCGTCGCCGGTCAGCGTCCGTCCGCTGATCGATCCGTTCAAAGACGGGAGCGCGGGCAGCACACTCACTCCGCCGGGTGGCAGCGCAAAGTTCAGCACCTGGCCCATCTCCGTCAGTGTCATCCCGGCCAGCGCCTCAGGTGGCAACTGCACCAGCCGTTGCGCCGACGCCAGGGCTGTGCCCCGCGTGATTTGCTCCAACCCAAAGTGCATCAAGGCGACCGTGCCGCCGGCGGGAATCGTGATGTTCGCCCAATTCTGCCGGAGTTTTCCGAAGCGGGCGTTGAAATCAATGTCGTACTGCGCGTCGTCCGTCTGGATCGCGCCGCCGGGGCCGTCGAACACGTCCGCCACCGTCGGCAGCGACGAACCAACCAGGAAGGGATCGGCATCCTCGTCATCGTCAATCACGACCCAGCGATCACGCGTGCCCGCGTTGGTCACTGACAAGATCGCGTCGCCGCTCGACGTGCTGACGATGCGCGGTTCCCGCTGGAAGGTAAATCCGCCCTGGACTTTTGAAATGAACCGGAAGTGCGAGGTCAACCGCACGCCCACCGTCATGGGACTGCCCGAAGGATTGTTCAGGATTTCCAGGTAGCGGGCGAAATAACCTTCCCGAGGCACGAAAAATTTGCGCGTCACATTCAACCCCGCCAGTCCGTTCTGCTGGATCACGATCTCCCGTCCGCCTTCCTCGGAGGTGCCAGAAGCCTGGCCGGTGAACCGGTTGGTGGCGCCGCCGACAATCAGATCCAGCAGGAACGCGCCGCGGTTCGTCCCGAAATCACCGCCCCACATGCTGCCCGGACTGCCGTCCTGCAACGAGCCGTTTTCCCGCAACTGATAACCGAAGTTGTTCGCGTCATAGAGCGTCGTCGTGACCGTGACCGGAATGGACGATGTGGACAATTGGATGTTGGCCGTGACCACTTGCGCATGAACCGTCACAACTCCCGAGGTGGTGCCATAATACGTTGTGTTTCCTGATTGCCCGCTGGAGGTCGCGGTGAACGGCCCGACCGGCACGCTGTTGCTCACGTTGTAAAAGCCGTTGATGTCCGTCAGCGCAAAGAACGAACGGCCATATCCCGGCGCCTGGCTCAAAAGGGAAACGCCAACATTGGCCGCGGGCGAACCGCCCGGGTTGCTTACCAATCCCTGCACCGTGCCTAAGCCGATCATGGTCAGGTTCTGCTGCGCAACCTGTCCCTGGGAACTCACGACCAGGCCACTGGCGCTCGCGCGCAGCCCACCGCTGTCCGAAGCCTGCACCGTGTACGTGCTCGTCGGCACAATGTCGAAACGATAACCGCCATCCAGTCCCGTCGTCGTGGTGCGGCTGACCTGGCCGAAAATATGCACGGTGATGCCCGGAGCGGGCGTCGTTCCGTTCGGCTGGAACACAATGCCCGCGATGCTGCCGAAGGATTGCAGACGCACCGTCACCAAGGCGATTGAGCCCACACCCACGTTGCCAGATACCGCCCCGCCCAAACCGGTCGCCGGGTCCGTGGCCGACACGTTGAACCCGCCGGACAGCACGTTGTTGAAGGTCACCGTGCCGTTGCCGGCCGTCGCGCCGGATTGGCTGCCGCCGAATTGGGTCGTCCCGTTGAGATAAACCTGCGCGCCGCTGACCAGATTGCTCGCTCCATCACGCACCGTGACGATCACCGAGCCTTGGCCGTTGAGCACAATGTTGGCCGCGCTCACTTCGTCCTGCGCGCTGATGGATGCCGCGGCCACGCCGCGATCGCCCGTGGACGGATCGGTCGCGTTGAGCGTGTAAGTTCCCAACGGAAGAAAATTGAAACTGAACTGGCCTTGAGCGCCGGTGTTCGTGCTCAGTCCCGTCGGCGAAACGGTCACTTGCACGTTCGTAACCGGCGTCACACCATCCGCGCGGAAGACCAGGCCCGTGATGCTGCCGGCGGCGGCGACGGTGATGTTGTTCGTTACTCGCTGCCCATCGCTCAAGATGCTCCCGCTGGTCTGTCCCGCCAGGTGCGTCACCGGCGACTGGGCCGTGATGAAAAACGACCCGATGAACACATTCGAGAACGCATAGCGTCCAGCGCCGTCCGAGGTCGTGCCCGCGTTGCCGTCAAAGACGCTGCCGCTGCTGAGACTGAGCAAGGCGCTGGCGACCGGATTGAGCGCCGCGTCGCGCACCACGCCCACCACCTGTCCGCGGCCGAGGAATCCAATGTCATTGACGTTCACCTGCGCGGTGGCCGACACGTTGCCGCCGCTGCGGCCGCGATTGCCCAACAGGTCAGTTGCATCAAGCGAGTACGAGCCAAGCGGAACGAAATCGAAAAGATACTGCCCGAATGGGTCCGTGTCCGTCTGTTGGAAATTCGGGCCGGAAAAATCCACGTCCACACCCGCGCCGACGGGTGTCGTGTTGTCGCGATTCAAGACCGTGCCCCGGACCGTGCCGAACGGCGCCAACTGGACATTGATGACCACGGAGCCATTCAGCGGCAACACATTTAGAGCGCGCCCGCGCAAACCGGTGCGGTAATCCCGCGCCGTCACAGTCACGTTGCCCGCCGTCATGTTGCTAATGCGATACCGACCCAACGGGTCCGCCGTGGCCGTGCGCAAATCCGAACCCACGACGACGGTGACCAAACCTCCCGGCACCGGCGCGCCAAATGGATCAGTGATCACGCCCGCCACCGTGCCGGCGTTCAAGCCGATTTGAATCGTTCCCACGGAGGTCAGGCCTCCAGCCACCGGATTAATGGCGGCCGACGTGCCGTCCAGTATTTGTCCGACACGAACGGTTTGCGCCACCACGATCAGCGGCCCCAGACCCGCGGGCACATTGGGAATCGAGAAGAATCCGTTGGCATCGCTGTTGGCCGTGAGTAAATTGAAGAGCGTCACCGCTGCTCCCACCACGGGCGCATTGGATGTATCCACGACGCGCCCTTCCACCGTCGTGACGGGGTCGGCGACCGTCAGCCTAAGTCCAAGCTGGATCTCCAGACCATCGGCGATGCCATCGCCATCCGAATCCGTGGAGAGCGGGTTGCTGCCGCGCAAAACTTCCTGCCCGTCGGTCAGCCCATCCCCATCCGTGTCGGCCAGCAGCGGGTTGGTGCCGAGCGTCACTTCCTGCCCATCCAGCAACCCGTCGCCATCCGTGTCCGCCGAATGCGGATTGGTCCCCAGTTGAAACTCCCGCAAATTCGTCAATCCATCCCCATCCGGGTCCTGGCCCGCGTCGCTGGGGTCGTTCGGGTTCAAACCGTTCGCGCGCTCCCATTCATCGGTCATCCCATCATTGTCCGCATCATTGGGAATGAGCATCGTCAGCGAATACGCCGACTGCACGCCTTCATTGATCGCCTGGATGATCGCCGCCCCGCGCGCCACGGCCGTGACCAGCCCGCTGGAATTTACACTCGCGATGTTGGGATTGCTCGACAACCACAGCGTGCCCTGGCCAGGGCCCGGAGCGTTGGTCGTGCTGCCGTTGCCAAATGTCACCGTCGCCGTCAGTTGCACGGTCTGGCCTTTGGTCGTGAGAGTGTTCGTCGGGCTGGTAATGGCGATGGAAATCGGCTGCGGAGAAATCTGGCCGAAGGTGATCGGGCCGATGACGGTTGCACTGTTGGGATTGAGCACGAAATAACCCGATTGTCCGAAAGTAGTTACGCCGCCCGAAGTGCAAGTGACACGCACCCGGAAATAACCCGGCTGAACCGGAACGTTGTTAACCCCAATCGTGCCGCCCGGACCGACCTGCACGCTGCGATTCAGGATTGTGGCGGTGCAGTTTTCGTCGAGCACCTGCGCGGCGCACGGCAACGTCGCGTCCAAAAACATCGCCAATAGAAGGCCAAGGGCCAAACCCCGCCATGCGCTATTTCTGCAACCAATACGAGACG
>CAZNOE010000064.1:12166-15269 GCA_964574525.1 uncultured Bifidobacteriaceae bacterium | reverse complement strand
ACATGCACAAATGCAGCGTGCCTCGCGCTCCGTTGTCGTACTCGAAGCTGACGGTTGCGTGGTCGTGTACCTGGTGCGGTCCTTCGATGACGCGATTCACCGCGCAGCCACCGAACGCTGCCACGCGCTGCGGTCGCGCGCCAATCCACCAATTCATCAAATCGAATTGGTGGCAGTTTTTGTCCACGAGGCAACCGCCCGAACGACGGTCATCCTGAATCCAGTCCTGGGATTTTTTTTGAAACGGATGGCGGAATTCCCGGCACCAGACCATGCGCGGCTGTCCGATGTCTCCCGTGTCCACCAGTTGTTTGATGCGCTGGAAGTAGGGCGAGTAACGGAATTCATGGCCGATCATGACGATGCGGTCGGTTTGTTCGGAGGCGCGCACTAGCCGGTCACATTCCTCGCGTGTGATGCCGCACGGCTTTTCGAGAAACAGGTGCTTGCCGGCTTTCAACGTTTCCAAAGCGAGCGTGACATGAGTGAAGTTGGGCGTGGAGATGAAGACCGCGTCCAACGGGGATTGAATCAACTCTGATTCGTCCGGGAAAACTTTGGCGTGTGGCGCGATTTCGAGCGCACGGCGGATGTTGATCTCGTTGCGGGCGCAAACGGCGGAGACTTCAGCATGATCGCCACAAAGCTTCTGGATGGAGTTGACATGGCTCACGCCCATCGCTCCAAGTCCGGCAAAACCGATGCGAAGCTTCATGGAAGAGCAATCCCCCAATCAAAAAACCTTGCGTGTTGAACCCCTAAACCGATTGAAAACAACCAACAACCAACATCCAACATCGAACATCCAATGGTCTTGGTTCGGAGCAGCATTGGATGTTGGGCGTTCGATGTTGGATGTTCGATGTTCGCTTCGGTTCATGGAGAGGGTGCATTTCTGTCGCATCGCGAACCAGCCTTACGCTTTCGGCACCTTCGCCCAATCCTTCAAGAAAATATCAATGCCGATGTCCGTCAGCGGATGGTCGTAAAGTTGTTGCAGTACGTCGAAGCCCATCGTGCAAACGTCGGATCCCGCGAGCGCCGCTTCCAGCACGTGCGCGGGATGCCGCACGGCCGCAGTTAGAATCTGCGTCTTGTAGCCGTAATTGGTGTAGATGGTTTTGATCTGGCGGACAACATCCATGCCGATGTGGCCAATGGCGTCCAACCGGCCCACGAACGGACTGATGTAAGTGGCGCCGCACTTCGCCGCCAGCAACGCCTGGAGCGGTGAGAATGTCACCGTCACGTTCGTCTTGATGCCTTCCGCCTTGAACGCTTTCACCGCCTTCAATCCCTCTTTGGTAATCGGGACTTTGACGACGACATTCTTGTGAATCTTGGCCAACGCGCGGCCCTCTTTGAGCATTTCCTTCGCCGTGAGCGTCACGGTCTCCAGACTGATCGGCCCGTTGACGATGCGGCAAATCTCGCGATACACGTCCAAATGCTTTCGGCCCGTCTTGGCGACGTGCGACGGATTCGTGGTCACGCCGTCAATGATGCCCCAGTCCCAGGCTTCCTTGATTTTTTCAACGTCGGCGCTGTCTATGAATATCTTCATGGCAATTCAACTGGTTGGTTGTTGGCAAACTCTCGCTTCGCTCCAGCCAAAGCGACTCCATTGCCAGAGGGTTTGTAAGAAGTCCAATATATTTCGGGAAAGAGTCAAATCCGAAAACCGAATTTCGTAAACGCTTTTGTCAGTGCTCGCTCAAGGAGTAAGCGACAGCGTGGAATCCCATCAGGCACCGCCAGTCCTCTTGGTCACTGGAATGCCTCACCCTCGCTCGGGGAACATTTCACCAGCGCAGCATTTCATCGCGTTCGGATGTTTCCTCATTTGCATTGACATGCTTCGCGATTTATGGTTTCTAGCCTTCATCTAGTCGGCGGGGACGTAACCAGTGGGATTCTCGCCAACGGGATTCAGCGGGCATCAGTTAAACCAAACAAACCAGCACACGGCTATGACTACGATGACTCTTCTCAAACGGTATTTTCAAACAAGTCTGCTCCTGGTGGCGGCTGCGCTATCGGCTCGAGCAGGAACTTTCACCAACGACTTCAACACCGGCGCCTTGCCGGCAGGCACTCACACCAACGCCAGCGGCAGCGGCGGCGCTTACCTGGAACTCACCGGCGGCATCGGCGACTCGGGCTGCCTCAAATTGTGCAAGAACGTCAATGACCAACATGGCTCGTTCATCCTGGACGATCTGGATGCGGGGGCCCCGATTTACGGCTTCGACATGACTTGCAAGGTGCGCATTGGCGGAGGGGGAGGGACGCCTGCGGATGGAATGAGTTTGTGCGTGGCCCCAGACCTCCTTGACACCAGCAACTTTGGCGAGACCGGTGCCGGCAGCGGCATTCGGTTTAACTGGGCTACCTACCCTTTTTCCGGGCAAACGCCCCCGGACCCGGCAATCCGCGTCAGGGTTGGGGGTGGGGGCACTGTCGTGGCTTGGAAAGGATACACCGTCGCGACCCTGTCCACGGGTGGCACCGACGCCAACACATGGTGGGCTGACGTCCACATTCGCCTCAACGCGGACGGCTCCCTGAACTTCGATTACAAGGGCGAGAACGTGTTAACGAACTTCTTCATTCCCGGCTACCAGGCTTTCGTGAACCTCGGGGTGCCCATGCGTTTCGGCTGGGGCGCCCGCACCGGGGGAGCCAACGACAACTTTTGGGTGGACAATCTCCAGATCACCACCTTCACCACTCCGCTGGTCGGCATCAGTCAGCAGCCCTTCTCGCAAACGGTGCAGCAAGGTGATGATGCGGCCTTCGACGCGCGGGTTGCCAATAACAACGGAGTCACCTACCAATGGTTGAGCAACAACGTTCCGATTGCTGGGGCAGTTTCCCAAGGTTTGATAATCACCAACGTCCAACCCGCCCTTTCGGGAAGCCAATACAAGCTCGTCGCCACCGGCCCGAATAACTCAGTGACCAGCAGCGTGGTGACGCTGACCGTTACAAATCTGGCCTTGCCTGCCGCACAACTGTCCTTCGACTTTAACGATGGCTTGACGCCTGCCGCAGTCCTCTTGGCCGGCACCGCCATTGTGGACACGACCGGTGGTGTTACCAA
>CAZNOE010000064.1:0-12066 GCA_964574525.1 uncultured Bifidobacteriaceae bacterium | reverse complement strand
TTGAATACCGATGGCACCCTCAACGTGGTCTATCACGGGGCGCTGGTGTTTGATCGCCTGCCCGTTCCTGCATTCAGTTCGATCACCGGTGGCCGCTTTGCCATCGCCGCCCGAACCGGCGGTCTGAACGACAACATCTGGGTTGATAATTTCCAACTCACGAGCGTCACCAACTCGGGCGCCATCCGAATCACCACCCAACCCGTGAATCAAACGATCCTTGTCAATCACGCGGTGACCAACACGGTGATTGTCAATGATGCGGCAGGCGTCACTTACCAATGGGTGCGTAATGGCACGAACATTCCGAGCGCCACTTCCAGTTCGTATGTTCTTTCCCCGGTCGCGCTCGCTGACTCCGGCTCGACGTTCAGCGTCAAGGCCACCAAGGCGAGTGTCACCGTCACCAGCAGCGTGGTGACCCTGACCGTCGCCAATTTGACGGCCCCCGCCAGCCCAAACTACTCCTTCAACTTCAATGACGGCCTCGTGCCGCCAGGCACCTCCAATTATGGCAACGCGTACGTGACGGGCACCGGCGGCGTGGGCGATTCCGGTGTCCTGCACGTGACCGATGCAATTAACGGCCAAGCCGGGGCCTTCACGATTCCGACTCTGTTCGGCGGCGCACAAGTGAGCGCCATCGCGGCCGCATGGGACCTGCGTCTGGGCGGCGGCACCGCCAATCCGGCTGATGGCTTCAGCTTCAACTGGGCACCGGGTTTGCCGGAGGCTACTCAGGGCGGCAATTCTGAGAGCGGCTCGTTCAACACCACCGGCCTTGCGATCGCTTTCCGCATTTATATCGGAGCCGGCAACAATGACACCCCGCCCTCGCCTTACATCGGCGTTCGTTACAAGGGAACGCTGATCGCCTCGACCCAGATTCCGTACGCGCAACTCGACACGGGCACGGATTTCCGCAAGGTTCTGCTGCGCGTTGATCCGGATGGGAAGCTTTATTTGGCTTACGGAGAGCGCGTCCTCTACAACGGCCTCCAATTGCCCAATTACACTTTCCTCGCCAACGCCAAATACGGCATCTATGGCCGCACGGGCGGAGAGAACGACAATCAATGGTTTGACAACCTCCAAATCCAGGCCACGCAGAGCAGCGGCCCGCTAAGCGTCACTGAACAGCCGGCGAACGCCACAGTCATCGTCGGCAGCAACGCCACGTTCACCGTGGGCTTGAGTGATCCCAACGGCGCGACCTATCAATGGCAGAAGCAGTCCGCTGGCGGCGCCTTCACTAATATTCCGGGAGCCACCGCTTCGTCCCACACGACACCGCCAACCACGTTGGCAGACAACGGCGCGCGGTTCCGCGTGAACGCCACCGGCGCAAGTGGCAGCACGACCAGCAGCAACGCTCTGCTCACCGTCGTTGCGCCCATCACGATCAGCAATCCGTCGGTCATTTATGACTTCAACGACGGTTTGTTGCCCGACGGAACAGTGCTCAATGGAGCCGCTGGCGGCGGTTACATCACCGCTGACGGCGGAGTGACCAATTCTGGCGTCCTGCACATGACTGACGCGATCAATAGCCAGGGTGGAACCTTCATCATCCCCGACCTCAACAGCAACGCGCCGGTCAAGGGGTTCACGGTTTCCTTCGCCGCCAGAGTCGCCCCCGGCACAGCACCGCCCGCCGACGGATTCAGTTTCGTCTGGGCCAGTTCCAACGACATCCCCGCGACCATCGTTTTCGGCGAAGACGGCATTGGCCTCGGATTGACCGTGGGCTTCGACATCTTTGATAACGGCGGCGAGACGCCACCGGCTCCTTCCATTGATATCCGATACAAAGGCAACTTTGTCGCCACAAAGCAGCTGCCTTATCAGGACTTTGAGACGGGTGCTAATTTCGGAGACGTGTTCATCCGCCTTAACACGAATGGGACACTGGATCTTCAGTACAACGGCAAAGTGATCTTCAGTCAGGTTGCCTTGCCAGGATACTCGGCCTTGGCCGGCGGCGAATTTGCCTTCGGCGCCCGCACGGGTGGGCTTAATGAGATTCAATGGTTCGATAACATCGCCATCGCGACGACGGTGGGCCTCGTCCCCGTCCCGATCAGTTTCTCGCGCGTAGGAAACGATCTGAGGCTCACTTGGACGGGCGAAGGCTTCAAGCTCCAGTCCACCGGCAGCCTCACGCCGCCCGTCACTTGGACTGATGTGCCAGGCGCCGCGTCGCCATACACCGTCGTTACGGCTGGCAGTGCCCAGTTCTATCGGCTTGCGCCCGCGCCGTAAGCGTGAAGCATCGAGAACTCATGTAGGTTTCAGCCACAAGCTCACGGGGCCAAAAGCCCCGTGAGCTCCGTTCGGGATGTCACGTATTCTTCACCCCTCCTGCTGTTTCCCTGTTGCCCGCAGACCTGCTTCCCACACGCGGCTTTCTCACGCCGCCCCTGTCGGCTTTACCTTGATCGAACTACTCGTGGTAATCGCGATCATTGCGATTCTGGCGGCGATGCTGCTCCCCGCTCTCAGTTCCGCCAAAGAGAAGGCCAAACGCGTTGCCTGCCTCAGCAACCTGAAACAGATCGGCCTTGCGCTCAACCTCTACACGGACACGCAGGAAAACAAAATGCCTTCCGCGATTACTTATGGTTCGACGCCCGGCCAGCCCGGCACTGCGCCCAACACGGTTCAATTCACCGATAGGTACGGTGGAGTGCCGAAAGACCTGAATCTGCCCAATTCCCGCGTCTGGTGGTGCCCCAGCGACCGGTTCAATTATCCGACCAACGGAATCATCACCACCAACACCTTTTCCTCCTATCGTTACCGCTTTGTCATCTGGGACAACACCGTCCGGTTTCCCGGGTTGAAGGCCTCCGATTTCTTCAAGCCTATCGCCCAAATCGTCTATCACGAAAACCAGGACCTCCACTACAAGCGTCTTCCCAGTTCCTACACTGCAACCCAGCCAACACTCAATGCCGTTTACGCGGATTTTCACGCCGCTCTCTGGAAGGTCCAGTTTCGGCAGAACAAGCCCGGAAATTTTTACGACCCCAACTGGTTCACTTACGGACCGGGCGGAGTCTTGAATACCGATAATCCCAACATCGGCGGCGACGTCCACACAGGCTGGGACCTTAAATGAGGGTGCAAGTGATCCGGCTGACGGATTTGCTCCCTGGGTTTTGATTGGCGGAACCCGCCGGGAATAGTAAAGTGGCTCCGTGTCGTGGCATTTTCTGGATCTGGCAAACCCCGCTCAACGCAAGCGGACGGTGGGTGTGAGGAGCGTAACAGCGGAGGCTCGATTCTTTTCTTCGTTTCGTCTTCAGGTAAATCCGTGATTTCTATATGAATCACCTTTCGTTCATTCTCGCCCTCGCCGCCATCCTGGCCATCGGCGCGACTGACGGAGCAGCCACTACTGTCGTGATTTCGGAATTCATGGCGCTCAACAATTCCACCTTGGCTGACGAAGATGGAACGTATTCGGATTGGATTGAGGTTTATAATTCCAGCACCAACAGCGTAACTCTCGGCGGGTGGTATCTGACCGGCAACTCCACCAATTTGACCCAGTGGCAATTTCCGTCAACGAATCTGGCTCCGCATCAATTCCTGGTTGTGTTCGCTTCAAACAAGGACAGGCGAAATCCCGGCGCGCCGCTGCACACCAATTTCAAGCTGGGCGGTTCGGGTGAATACCTGGCGCTGGTCATGCCCGACGGACTGACCAAAGCCAGTGAGTTTGCTCCCGCCTACCCTCAGCAGTATGCAGACATCTCCTACGGTTATGTCATGACTGGCGCTGTTACGCCGATCGTCGGTCCAACCGCAAGCGCTCGCGAACTGGTGCCGTCGGCCGATATCGGCACGTCGTGGCGGTTGGTTGGCTTCAACGATTCCGCGTGGGCCTCGGGCGCCCTTGGAGTTGGCTACGACACATCGGGCAACTATGCGCCCGCGATCGGCTTGAATCTGCAAGCCGCCATGCTGAACGTGAATGCCTCCGCATACCTGCGCGTGCCATTCACCGTAACCGATCCGGCATCCTTGAATTTATTGACTCTCAGCTTGCGCTACGACGACGGGTTTGTCGCGTACCTGAATGGCGCTGAAGTGCTGCGCCGCAATGCGCCCGCGTCGCCAGCCTGGAATTCGTCAGCCACAAGGGCACACGGCGCCCCAATCGCCGGAGCCCTGACCGAGAACTTCGAAGGTTCGGCGGCCAATTTCACGCTCAGCCAATATGCCGCCAGCCCCGCGCCGGCGGTGCAGCCGGCCGGTGCCAATTCCACCGGCAAATTTCTTCGGCTCCTCTACGACGGCACTAACAACAGCGCGAACGGGGTCGCCTTCCGCCAGACGGCGTCCGGTCTGTTTCAGACGATTGTGGCCGATTTTGATTTTCGGATCACCAGCGCGATAAACAATCCTGCGGATGGTTTTTCCTTGCTGCTCATTCCGACGGCCCTCTACGGCACCAACGGCCCCGGCGTGAATGTTCCATCCCAGGCGGCTGAGGAACCAAACTATCCAGGCGTGTTTGGCATCGGCTTCGACGTTTACCCGCACAACGCGCGCAATGATGTCTCGGCCCATTGGAATGGCGCAGAGGTGGTGAACGTGACGATCCCGACCGCCACCATAGACCTGGCCGCGGGAGTGTTTCATCACGCCAAGGTCCGTTTGGAATATGCGAGCGGCGGCGCGCGCGTAACGGTGACGTTGACGCGGAACATCAACGGAACTCCCGGCGCGCCGTATTCACCCATCACCAATTTGTTCATCGGCGGATTGAACCCCTTCGATTGCCGCGTTCAGTTCGGCGGACGGACCGGCGGACTAAACCTGGGCTTGGACCTCGACAACTGCAACGTCCAGTTCATTCCGCCGCAAGGCCCGATCGCTTTCGAGGACTTTGACGTTTCTCCCTTTCTCAGTTCGCTTGTGCCCGGCCAAAATATGCTGGCGATCCACGGATTGAATGTCTCGCCGGGCAGTTCGAATTTCCTGATTCAGCCTCAACTGCTGGGCCGTGATTTGGTCATCACCCAACCTGCGACCTACCTGTATCCGCCGACGCCCGGGACCTGGAACAACAGCGCTGGCTCTTCGGTGCTGCCTCCGCCCGTGACCTTCTCGCCACCCGCGGGCGTCTATGCCAGCAATACCATCGCCGTCACATTGGCCTGCTCTTCGTCATCAGCCACGATTCGTTACACTCTGGATGGCTCGACGCCCGGAACGAGTTCGCCCATTTACACCAACGCGATCCCGCTCTCCACCAACGCCACTTTCCGGGCGCGAGCCGAAGTGGGCGCCGTTCCCAGCCAGGTGACCGCTGCGAATTATGTCCTGCTCGATTCCAGCGTCACGAATTTCAGCAGCAACCTGCCGCTCGTGATCATTGACACTCTGCGACAGGCCATCCCGGACGGTTCGAAGATCGTCGCCTACGCGGTCTTCATTGACACCAACACACCGACGGGGAGAACTACGTTGAGCAGCTCGAACGATTACATCGGCCAGCTTGGAATCGGATTGCATGGCTCCAGTTCGCTCGGCTTCCCCAAGAAAACTTTCGCCATCGAACTCGATGACGAGAGCGGCGCGTCGCTGAACTCCCAATTGCTGGGATTGCCCGCGGGCAGCGACTGGCTGCTCTACCCGTCTTACGATGACAAAACGTTGATGAATAACGTGCTGACCCACGCACTATTCGGGGCGATGGGCCACTACGCAGTTCGTTGCAAATACACGGAGCTGTTTCTTCGCACCACTCCCGGCAAGCTCACCGCGGCCGATTATCAAGGAATTTACGTTTTGATGGAGCGCATTCGCGTGGACTCGAACCGGGTGGACATTGCCACGCTGGATCCCACCGACAATCTGCCGCCCGCGGTGACGGGTGGTTACCTCTTTTCCAAAGACAAGACCAACACCAATGAGGACCTGACGTTCACCACCAGCAGCGGCGCCGAATTGATTGCGCTCTACCCGAAGTCGGACAAGATCACCCAACCTCAACTCAGTTACCTGACCGGTTACCTGAACGCCTTCGAGGCCGCGCTCTACGGACCGAACTGGCGCGACCCGGTGAACGGATACGCCAGTTTCATTGATGCAGATTCCTTCGTGGACTACCACTGGATCGTCGAATACCCCAAGAACATTGACGGCATTCGGATCAGCAACTACATGCACAAAGATCGGAATGGCAAGCTGAAGGCGGGGCCGATCTGGGACTGGGACCTTAGTTGGGGAAACGCGGATTACGCCGAAGGCGGGAAAACCAACGGATGGTACTACCTGCTCATGGGCGACGCCGATGATTTGTGGCTGAGAAAACTGCGGACCGACCCGGATTTTTATCAAAGGATCATTGATCGTTGGGGCGCGTTGCGGCTGGACGTATTCAATCCCACGAACATTTTCGCGCGGACCGATCAGATCACCAATTATCTATGGGAAGCCCAGGCCCGCGAATTCGTTGCCTGGCCGCGGCTGGGAACTTATGTCTGGCCCAATCCCAATGGCGCCGCCGGCGGATGGGACGTGGACTACGTCAATCCGACGACCTACGCCGGTATCATCGCGCAATTCAAGCGTTTCGTCCGGGGCCGTTACCTCTGGATTGACCGACAATTCATCCCGGCGCCCACGCTGCTAACCAACAGCAACACGTTCTCTCTCAGCGCGCCCCTCGGCTCGATTTATTTCACGTTGGACGGAACTGACCCTCGCGCCAGCGGCGGTGGGTTCAGTCCTTCAGCACGGCTTTATTCCGGGGCGATCACGCTGACCAACAACGCCGGAATCTTTGCCCGCGCCCTGTACACCAATGCGTGGAGCGCGCCCGCCCGGGCTGTTTATGTCGCCGCGCTGCCCGCGTTACGTATTACTGAAATCAATTATCATCCAGCGAACCCGCCGATCGGTAGTCCGTACGGCGACGAAGATTTCGAGTTCGTCGAAGTGCAGAACACGGGCACCAACGTAATCAACCTCGCCGGCGCACGACTCGGCGGTGGTATCAGTTTTACATTCGTTCCGAACGAGTTGGTTTCCGTGGGCAGCGCCACCTCGAACAGTTTTGACGGCGGCGGCACGCCGTTGACCGCTTCCACTCTTGGCCAACCGCCCGGCGCGTACTTCACCAACGATGGCCCCACTGGCAACCTGCTCAACCTCCTTAGCAGCGGCACCGGTACGACGCGCAACCGCGCGGCGTTCAACCAGACGGCGACAGGCAATTACGACCGGCTGATCGCCGATTTCGATTTTCGGGCGACCAACTCCGTTCCGGCGACGGTCAGCGGCACTCCCACCCGTCAGGATTTTGACCTGGCCGGCACGGCCTATACCCTGAGCCAGAGCGGGGCGACGGCTCCAGTTCTGCATGCCGCCGACGCCGGTTCCGCCGGCAATTACGTGAGGTTGGTGCCTGCTTCAGGAGGCGAAGGCGGAGCAATCGCTTTCAATCGCACCGCCACCGGTACGTTTAGTTCGGTTGTCGCTACATTCGATTTCCGGATCACATCGCCGTCGGAAGCCAATCAAGCCGATGGGATGAGCTTTGCGTTGCTCAACACGGCAGATTACGGCACCAGTGGCGCCGCGCCGGTTTTCGGTGAAGGACCGAATCTCGCGAGTTCTATTGGCATCAGCTTCGATGACTACAACAACGGCTCTACTCCGGCTGAGCCAAACAACAATCACATTTCCCTGCACTGGAACGCCGCTCAAATCGGAAATGCGGTGACGCCGTCCTTTGACATGTCCAACGGCAAGTTTCATCGCGCACAAGTCATCATTTGGTTTTCAAGCGGCAATGCGTATGTCACCGTGCGGCTCACTCCGGACATCAATGGCACTCCGGGGCCGACTGAGACGGTGCTGCAGAGTGCGCTCATCTCCGGCGCCGCGCCCTACCAAAGCCGATTGGCGTTCAGCGCGCGAACTGGCGGAGCGTGGGCCGCCCATGACTTGGACAACGTGAACGCCGAGTTCACCGCGAACGCCGCCGCGGCGGCAGGCCTGTCTTTGTTGATTTTGCCGGCGGCGCAATTCGGCACTACCGGCGTGGGCACCACCCTCGCCACCTTCACCGATTTTCCGCGGGTCACCAACGCGCTGGCGTTGGACCTGGCCTTTAATCCATCAAACCTCGTCAACGACGTTTCGCTTTACTGGAATGCTGCGTTGGTTGCCAGTGTCTCGCTCCCGGTCCCAGCGCTGGACCTCGATTCCGGAGTTTTTCATCACGCGCGGCTCCAACTCGATTCCGCCAACGGCGGTGTTTACGCAACGCTCACTCTGGTTACAAACAGCCTTGGCACGCCCGGCCCGGCGTTGAACGTTTTTTCCAACCGGTTCATTCCCGGCGCCGCGCTCGGCAACAGCCGCGTGGAATTCGCCGCTCGAAACGGCGGGCTTGTGGCTAAATTGGACATCGAGAATACCCTGGCAAGTTTTCAGGCCCTGTCGCCCATGCTCCTGAACCCTGGCGAATCCATAGTCGTCGTCCGCAACCTGACCGCATTCACCTCACGCTACGGCACTCTCATTCGCGTGGCCGGCGAATACTCCGGCTCTTTGAATAATTCCGGAGATCACCTGACGTTGTTTGGACCGGTTGGCGAGCCTATCTTGGATTTCACTTATGACCCGACGTGGTATCCGATTACGGACGGAGCAGGCTTTTCACTGGTCGCCGTTGACCCCTACGCTCCGACCAGCGCCTGGGGACTGGCCCAGAATTGGCGGCCCTCCAACGAAACTGGCGGCTCGCCGGGTTCCGCTGATTCGACTCTGCCAGTGATTCTGGCGATCAGTTCGCAGCCGGGCGGAAACGCCCTCTCTCTGGCGTGGCCCGCAAGTGCCGGCGGCTTCAGTTTATATTCGGCTGACACTCTCGCGCCACCTTTTCAATGGACTCGCCTCACAAACGCCCCCGCTTTTCTCAGTAATCAGTGGGTGGTGACTTTGAGTCCGCTGACCAATGTCGCTTCTTTCTACCGGTTACAAGGGTCAACCAACGGCCAGTGAAGCAGCTTCGCATTGGCGACGCTCTCATCTCTTGCCCGCGCTTCCCTCTCGGGCCTGAGTCTGTGTGCTTGACGCCGTAAAGTCTCCTCGTTTGAATCGCGCGATGAATTTTGTCACTCACCTCGAATGCGCAAACTGCGGCCAACGTTACGACGCCGGCGAGGTTCACAATCTTTGCACCGCCTGCCAACGTCCGCTCTGGGTTCGCTACGACCTTGACGCGCTCAAGAAGAAGTTCTCCAAGAAGGATCTCTTCGGCCGGCCACCCACGATCTGGCGATACCTGGAAATGTTGCCGATCAAGAACCCGGCCAAAATCGTTTCGCTGACGGAGACCATCACGCCGATTCTGGAAACGAAGCGGCTCGGGGCGGAATTTGGCGTGAAAAATCTTTTCGTGAAGGACGAAAGCCGTTTACCCACCGGCAGTTTCAAATCGCGCGGCATGACGCTGGCGCTTTCCAAGGCGAATGAATTCGGCATCAAAAAAGTCGCCTGTCCGACGGCCGGAAACGCGGGCGGCGCCATGGCCGCTTACGCCGCGCGCGCCGGGATGGAAGCTTATGTGTTCATGCCGGACGATACGCCGGCGATCAACATGAAGGAGTGTTATCTCGCGGGCGCGAAAACTTTTCTGGTCAACGGACTCATCACCGATTGCGGGCGCATTGTGGGTGAGGGCAAAAAAACGAAAGGCTGGTTCGATGTCTCGACGTTGAAAGAGCCATATCGCATCGAGGGCAAAAAGACGATGGGCTTGGAACTGGCCGAGCAGTTCGAGTGGGAATTGCCCGACATAATTCTTTATCCGACGGGCGGCGGCACGGGTTTAATCGGCATGTGGAAGGCGTTCCAGGAACTGGAGCATCTGGGCTGGCTCAAATCGCCAAAGAAACCGAAAATGATTTCCTGCCAGAGCGAAGGCTGCGCGCCCATCGCCGAGGCGTTCAAGAAAGGCGAGCGGTTTGCGCAGAAGTTTGAAAACGCGGCGACCATCGCCAGCGGCATCCGCGTGCCCGCCGCCGTGGGCGATTTCATGATCCTCGACGCGGTGCGCGAGAGCGGCGGCGTGGCCATCGCGACACCCGAGGCCGACATTCCGAAATGGATGCGGCTGGCTTGCTCGAAGGAAGGCATCGCCTTGTGTCCGGAAACGGCGGTGTGTTATGGCGCATTGGAAGTCCTGCTTAAAAACGGCACGATCAAGAAAAACGACCGCATCCTCATCTTCAACACGGGTGCGGCGCAGAAATACCCGGAGGCCGTTCACGAACAGCTTCCGCGCATTGACATCACGAAGCCGATTGATTGGGCGAGCATTTGATGGAGGGGAGTTGATAGTTGATGGCTGATGGTTGATGGCGAAGACGCCAACCAAGCAGCGCTTTTTCCATCAACTATCAACTAACAACCATCAACTATTCATGGACATCCTGATTTCAGAAGACCTCGACGCGCAGGCGATTGAGGAACTTTCCAAGAAGTTCAAAGTCGTCCGCGACGCTGCGCTCTGGAAAGACGGCGCGGCACTGAAGGAGCGAATTTCCGCTGCCTCCACCATCATGGTGCGCAATCAGACGCAATTGACCGCTGACGTGCTTGCGGCGGCCGGCAAACTGGTTGCGATTGGCCGCGTGGGCGTGGGGCTGGACAACATTGACGTTTCCGCAGCGACAAGACTCGGCATCGTCGTGATTGCGCCTCTGAATGCCAATGCGGTGAGCGTTGCGGAATTGAGTATCGGCCTGATGCTGGCGCTGGCGCGAAAAATCCCATTCGCGGACCGCATCACCAAGGCAGGCGCGTGGGACCGCAAAGGTTGCACAGGTATCGAACTGGACGGAAAGACGCTCGCCGTTTGCGGCTTCGGACGGATTGGGCGGCTGGTGGCATTGCGGGCGCGCGCCTTCGGCATGAGCGTGCTAACGTTCGACCCATTCGTACCGGCGGACTCCCCTGCCCTCGCAGAGACCGGCTGCGAGCTTTGCGACAAAATCGAGGACGCACTAGCCGGCGCGGATTTCATTTCCGTGCACCTGCCACTCACGGAACAAACCAAACACCTGTTTAACACTCGCACGTTTGCCGCCATCAAGCGCGGCGCGTACTTCATTAACACGTCGCGCGGTGGCGTCGTGGACGAGCGCACTCTGCTACTGGCTTTGCAGAGTGGTCACCTGGCCGGCGCGGCGCTGGATGTACGAGAGATTGAGCCACCGCAGACGCGCGGCGCTCTTGAGGATCTGGACAATGTGATTCTCACGCCACACATCGGCTCGTTCACGACAGAAGCGCAGACGCGAACGTTTGAAGCCGTTTGTGATGATCTCCACCGGGTTCTGCGCGGCGAAGCCGCCGAGAATTTCGTCAACGTCGCGCGACCTAAGCGCTAGTGTTTGGAAAGCCTCTGTCAACCCTACGGAAGAGCAGCAAGGCAGCCGCACCCAGACCCGCCAGCGCGAACGTAGAGGGCTCAGGAATAACAATGCCGACCGTGAAGCCCGGAAACACAGTGGAGTTCACGGGCGTTGGGGATGCGGTCACATTGACTGTGAACAGCGCCGACGCTCCTTTATTCCCGATTGCATTATTATATAAGGCATTACCTGCACCGACGCTATACCACGCCCAAGTCTGCATCGTGAATGTGCCAGCCGGAGCCCCCATCGCAACTGAGCCGGCGTCAAAGAAGCCGGAAAAGGTTGCAAGGGGACCTGTGTTTGCAAGGAAGACGGTGGAGCCGGTGAAGACAGGCGAATTCACTGGGTTGGCAAGTTCGAACGCAGCCTGAGTCGCGAACGTGCCCGCAGCCCAGCGCAACTGCACCGAGTACTTGTCGCCACCAATACCCTCGCCGGGCAGTCCCCCAAGGGGACCCATATTAATGTTGGCGCGAATGGTGATCGCGTCGTTTGTACTGAATGTTGATTGATTGTTGAAAGCAACCCGCCCTTGGCCGTACATCGTGGCAACTGAAAGGACGCCGGCTGTCAGTGAGAGGAGTAGTTTTTTCATGTTTGTTGCTTAGGTCTGATTGTT
>CAZNOE010000063.1:12311-15298 GCA_964574525.1 uncultured Bifidobacteriaceae bacterium | reverse complement strand
GTGGTGATCTACCCGTTCCGCGAACCGGAGGACCACTCGGACCTTGAACAGCTTTACCAGTTGATCGCCCGGCTGAACCGACAGAAAGATGTTTACGCGCGTCCGATCACGGTGATTGACCGCAAGACGCATTACGCGAATGAGGAGAACAAGCGATTCCTGGAGTTCCGGAAAAGGACCGTCGCCCGGCATTCAGATGTTCTCGATTCCTGGGGCGTGGACACCTGTCAGATGTGGTATTCGGGGCTCGGCATGGCGTTTGAAAAAGGCCGGGCGGAGGACGTGTATTGGCTGATTCCCGGTGACTTCAATTACGGGACGGCTGTGGGCAAGGAAGTGTTGGGCCGCCTGCATGATCTGCCGGAGATTTGCATCGAACTGCAGCAAGACGTGTGCATCGGGGAAATCGCGACCGATCACAACAACTCCAAGCAACTCATTGACACCTACGGAACGTTTGCCCTGCTCTACAATTGGTTTCCAGCCGAGGCTCAGGCGATCCGGCAATACACGGAGCGGCCACGGTCGGAGTTTTTTGCCGTGCGCCATGGTTTTCTGAGCGAAGTGTTACGGCATCGTTGGTATCCCTACGAACAGACGGTGTTCATGTTGTTGCAGGCGGTGTTCGGCAACAAACGCATCAGCCGCTTCCTGGTCGGCAACATTTCAGACCTGCCGGAAGGCCGCGAACCTCTCAACTCGGCGATGCAACAGGTGGAACGCACGGAACGCCTGCTTAAATCCGTCTGGCGGCAACGCAACCACTCACGGCCCAACTGGACCGAACAGTACCGCGTCCTGGAATCGCAATCGGAGCAGCTCCGCCGGACCGCGTTTGTCATTCTCCAGAATCTTTTGGGCTAGAAGCATTGTGCAAAAGACTTGCAGCAAAGAACCCACCCCTGACCCCTCCCAGGAGGGGAACTACGCGGATCTATGAGTGTGAATCGCTATGGCGCCCAGCAAAACTTGCGGGCCGTGAACTTCATCTGCAACGCGCCGGAGGCCCAATCCGTCAGCCTGGTCGGCGATTTCAATCAGTGGCACCCAACGGCAAATCCCATGAAACAACAGCCGGACCGGGCATGGCTTCTGAGGATTGAACTCAAGCATGGCCACCACCGCTACGCATTTCTGGTGGATGGGCAATTGACCTTGGACCCAAAAGCGCAAGGGATCACTCGCAACGACAAAAACGAGCGCGTTTCGTTGATGCCGGTCAGTTGACAAGCCACGGTTTCGCCGCTTTCCATCCGGCTCGCCAGGAAGTGCATTCCACGAATCGTCAGGCTGAGGGCAGGTCGGTGCTTCGATTGTCCTGCAACTGCCTAAGCTGATCGGAGATTTGCGCGAGACTTGCGTTGATCTGGTTGAGAGTGGCGCGGCGATTCAGAATCACCACCGACAACAAGATGAGTGTGCCCAATCCCAGCACGCCAACCGCGAGGGCCGTGATTGTCACGCCCATGCTGATGACGTGCGTGAAAAGTATCTGCACACCCAGGAATTCATCGATTCGCTTCACTTCATCCTGAATGGGCGTCTGGCCGGAGACGGAATTGGTTTTCGCTTGTTGCGCGGCCTTTTCAGCGTCGTAGATCATTTGTTTTTGTTTGGGCAGATACATGATCACATAAAACCACACGATGAAAATACTTACGGCAATGGCGAGAAAGCCGAACAGAAACGCGACGGTGGTCATCACGCGAAGCTTGAGCCGGTGCGAATGGACGGCGGCGGTCACGCGGTCGTTGAGGGCGACGGGGTCGAGGTTTGGCGACGGATCGTTTGTGTTCATGATGCTTTTCCTTCCCAGACTTTTTTAAGGGCTTGTTTGCCGTAATGAATGCGCGAGCGGATCGTGCCCACGCTGCTGTCCGTGACGCGGGCAATCTCCTCGTAGCTCATCTCTTCGAAGAAGCGCAGCACGAGCGCTTCGCGGTGTTCGGGTGAAATTGAGTCAAGGCATTGGCGCAATTCCTCGCGATCCAGGCTGGAATCAAGCTCAGTGGTTTCGAGCACGTTCTCAATTTCCGCCTCACCCATTGGCTGCACCGGCAATTTGCGCCGCCGGTATTCGCAATAGATGCGGTCGCGCGCGATGCGAAACGCCCACGGACGGAACTTCGAGGCATCGAGCAGCCGTGGCAGCGCCCGATAAATCGCGATCCAGGTTTCCTGCGCCACGTCGGCGATCTGTTCTGGCGAACTCTGCATCATGCGTTGTGTAAACAGCAGCAGGCGCGGCCCGTAGAGCTTGAGCAATTCCTGAAACGCCGCTTCGTCGCCGATCTGGCTGCGGACCACGAGCGTTTGTTCGTAGAGTGCCTCAGGAGTTACGGGCATGTCTGCTTGCAGAGTAAGTTGCCCGGCGGGGGCGAAAAGTTCATTCATCCTCGACGTTTCCTCGAAGACAGGCGGAACGCGCGATCCGGCATTGGCGGCGGTTCGTCCTCGTCGTCGTCCTCGTTCTCGTCCTCGGTTTTTCCGGCTTCTTCGAGGAGGAGGACGAGAACGACGACGAGGACGAGGATGAATCGCAAGGACAAGCTCTAATGAGCAGCGGCTGGCATTCCGATGTCCCGGCTCAATTTATTTGCCGCATCGGCATCCACCCATCTGACCAGGGCAATAAAATTCAGCAGCGTCGGGCTATCCGGTTTGGCTTTGAACATGTTCTTCAGACTGTTCATGACTTTGGTGTACGTGGCGACGTACTTTTCGTGCATGAGCCGGGACACGTACGTTTCCACCACCGGCCGGGCAATCGGATCAGTCCGGCCATCGGCGAGATAGGGCAGTTGACACACGGTCCGGATCAGCAAGATCGGCTCAGCCTCGATCAAAGTGATCCAGCTCTGCTTTAGCTCATCCGCATCGTACCGAACGTGCAACCGGTCGCGAATGGCCGTGGCGACAGCCGCAGGATCAGCGCGGCGCGTAATCAGTTCCTTGATGTTCTCCCACGCGATCTGCCGCTGCAATTC
>CAZNOE010000063.1:0-12211 GCA_964574525.1 uncultured Bifidobacteriaceae bacterium | reverse complement strand
TTCGCGAGGCCGCCCGATTTGCCAATGTTGTTCACGATCATCAAGCGATGGTCGGGGTGAATGACGTAAGCCAACAACTCTTCGGCATGGACAATCAACTTCTCCTCGAGCTTCTCCTGCCCGCTCGCGACCACCAGTTGTTCAATCAGGACCGGCAGCCGCTGGGCAAACGGAACTTCCGGCGCTTCCGTGTTTTGATTTTCGTAATAATGAAGCAACTCCAGAATGAACGAGAGCTCCTGGAAGGCGCTTTTCTGGGCGTGGGCCGCTTCGGTGGCCGCCTTGCTCCGTTGCACCCGCTGGTAGAGCGCCGGCAACTCCTGCCGTTTCTCCGGAACCAGGCCGGGATTCTGCTGAAACAGCGCTTCGAAATCACTTTTGAATGCCAGCACGATCTCCTCGGCCTTGGGACGCGGATTCAACTTGGGATCGGTCGTCAGGTCATTGAAGAACACCAGCGCCTCCCTTCCAAATTCCCGGACGATGCGCTCACGGGGCAACTGGCCCTTGACGTAACAACGATTGGCCCGCACGACCGCCGGTGAAAAAAACAATTCCGGATCCCCAACCAGCGCGCGCAACGTGGCAGCTTCCAGCGGCGGATCCGTCTGGATCAACTTCTCAACCGCAGTCTTCAACGCCGCCTTCAAGTCGCGCTTCGATTGCTCCAGGGTTTTGAGGACCGCCGGTTGGGGCAGGCCTGCCAGCACGGTGCCTTTGGTCAAAGCCGCACAGACCTCGCTCACGCTGGTGTTGTGGTCCATCAAGCGGGAAACGATCACCCCGATGTCGTTGATCGGAAGCTTGCTCACCAACCCGGCCAGCAGGAGCACCAGTTCGCCGTGGGATTTCTGCCGATGCTCGATGGCGCGTTCCAACAACAGCCGTAATGCCTTGTTTTCTTTTTCCAAACCGCTGTGTTCGGCCTCCACTCGTTCCAACCGTTGTTTTAGTTCAAGCCAGCCCTGTTGCACTTCGTCCACCGACGTGACCGGGCGTTTGAAGATCACGGTCTGTGTGTCATCTGTCATGTATCTCATCTTCCTCCAAGGCAAAGGCCCTTTCCACCCATTTTTTGAGCGGTGAACCTGACCTGGTAAGGACATCGCGCTGCGATGTCCCCGCCGGCGAAGCAGCGGACGGAATTGCTCCCGATCCGGCGCACCGCGGATTCAGTCCCTTTTTTTTGCCCGGCGAGGCCCGGATACTGAAGCGGAGCGGCGTTCACGCCGCTTCACCCTCCGACCTGAATGAGGTGTACAAAAAATCACCATCGGCGCGTGACCCTGAACCTGTAGCGGCGCTGTGTCAGCGCCGTCGTCGGTCACAGACCGACGCTAAAGCAAACGAAGCGGCCTTCGGCGCAAGAGACAGTTGCCCTGCCACCATCCGAACCTATTTCGTCGAGAAGGCAAAAATGGTGGTGCTTTCAAATTTCCCGCCCGGCCGCAGGATCGTCGAAGGGAAATTCGGGTGGTGGATGGAATCGGGGAAGTGCTGGGTTTCGAGGCAGAACCGGCCCTGCCTGCCGGTGTAAAGCTGCACGCCGGGTTCCGTCGTGCGGACTTCCATGACCCTGCCGCTCCGGGGATCGCGGGCGCGCGCGGCCAGCACGAGCGATGTTCCGCCGCCGTTGATGACGAAATTATGGTCGTAGAACCGGGGCTTGAGTTCGTTCACCCGCGCGCCGATGAGCGTCCCGCTCTGCGGGATGAAATCCAGCGGCGTGTTTCTGACGGGTGCCAGTTCGCCCGTGGGAATCAACTGCGCGTCAGCGAGCGTGTAGCGGTCGGCATTGAGCCAGAGTTCGTGACCGAGCACGTCGCCGCCGCCGGCCAGATTGAAGTAAGCGTGATTGCTGAGGTTCACGAGGGTGGGCTTGTCCGTCGTTGCCGCGTAGTCCAGCCGCAGTTCGTTGTCGTCCGTGAGGGTATAGGTCACGCTCGCGGTGAGGTTGCCGGGATAACCTTCTTCGCCGTCCTTGCTCAAATAAGTGAGCCGCACCGCCGCCTGGTGTTCCGCGACGGGCAGCGCCTGGCCCTGCCAGACCACGTTCGCAAATCCCTTGCGCCCGCCGTGAATGTGATTCGTTCCCGCGTTGGCAGTGACCTTGTATTCCACGCCGTCAATCGTGAACCGCGCGCCGGCGATCCGATTGGCGACGCGGCCCAGCACGACCGCGCCGGGAACGGCCCCTCGTCCGGTGTAGCCGTCCAGTGAATCAGCGCCGAGCACGACATTGGTCATCGCGCCGTTCCGTTCCGGCGCTTGAAGCTCGCTGATGATCGCGCCGTAGGTGATTACTCTGACCGTCATGCCCTTGGCATTCCGCAAGGTGAACTGCTTCACCACGGTCCCGTCGTCCAGCTTGCCGAATTCGCGTTCTTCCACGCGGGTCAGCGTTGCGGCCGACCCGGTCGTGAGGCAGAGCGCGGCGCACAGCAGAAATGGGAGTTTCATTTGAGGTAGGGAGTTGTAGTTCGTTTTACGCCTCTTGGCCATTGCTGAGGTTTGCAGCGGATGGCGGCAGGCGAGGCGGAGGAAACAGCGCAAAGAGAATCGCGACAGCCATCCAGCCCAGGAGCAGCGCGGTGACGTAGTGGATGAACGGCAGCGTCCAGAAGCTGAGAAATGAAGGTCCGATTGGCAGTGGCATGATTTCTGGCGCGTAGAAAGCATACCACCATAGAAGCATCGCGAGAACCGGTGGCGCAATGAAAAGAAGGGCGCGCCGGGGGCGTGGCCTGGCCGGGCGACGTTTGCCGCGTGCGATCTGCCGGACGCACCAAGCCGCCGTTGCGATCGGAAGCAGCCAAAGCCCCACGACAATTCTCAGTGCCTTCCTGTGCAATGGTGGCGTGATCCCCTCGGGGGGCGGCGGATCGTCGCCAGCATCCATTCCCAGACCGGTGTTCAACCAGATTCTTTGAACGGCGATCTGCAGCGTACCGCCCAGCGAGGAGTTGTTGGCCACGACAAAACCCTCGCGCCGGGTGGTGTCGAAAAGGAAGTGTGCGGTCCAACCGGGATTGCCACCGAAATGCGCCAGCAGCTTGTCAGCCCGGAGATGCATCGGAGCGCGATCTCCTTGCATGTTGGTGACGGAAAATCCGTAGCCGATTCCTGTGGGCAGTGGGTCAAGCATGGTGGCCACGGTTTCCGGCTTGAGCGCGCCGCGACCAGCCGGCTCATCATGCGATCCCGGCGCAAAGGCTGCCACGAAGCGCGCGAAGTCGGGCACGCTGCAAAGCTCGCTGCCGATGGACTGGCAACCAAGCTGCCGGTAGCCGATCTCTTCCTGCAATTCGCCGTAAGTCATCGGCGCGGCGCTTTCGAGTTCGCGTGTCCAGACCCATTCCAGGCGGCCCAGCCCGAGCGGCGCGGCCACTTCCCGGTGCATGAACGCCGCGAACGATTCGCCGGTGAGGTCTTCGATGATCATTTGGAGGAGGACGAAGCCGCCGCCGGAATAGACGTTGGTTGAGCCGGGCTGCCACTGGATGAACACCGGGCCGTTCACTTCGCCGAACAGTTGGATTTGGTTTTTGCCTTCGAGAATCTCGACGAGGCTCGGCAACCGGCGGCGCTGGTCGTAGTCGAGGAAACCGTGGACGGTGAGACCCGCAGTATGACTGAGCAGCCGCCGGACCGTGACGCCGGCGGGATCGAATTGCGAGGAACGCAACTGCCAGCGTTTCAAATAACGATTGGCCGGCGCGTCCAACTCGACCCTGCCTTGTTCGACCAGGCGCATGATGCCCCACATCGTGAGAATCTTGCCGTTGGAGCCGTGATTGAAAACCATGTCCGGCTGCATGGGCGCTCCGGTCTCCAGGTTCGCGTGGCCGAATGCCTTCGTCCAGGCCACCTCGCCATTGGTGATGCAGGACACCACTGCTCCCGGCACACGATATTTCGCGAGCAGGGCCGGCATGCGCTCATCCAGCGCGCGGGCGAAAGGATCGTCAGGACCAGTTGCGGCAGGAAGTGAAACGCCGAAGCCAAGCATGAGAACACACGAGAGGCCAAAGATGCTCGGCGCTGGCATTGTGGTGAGTGTAGCCGCGCGAATTCAAGGAATGCAAACGGAAGTTGCTCTCGGGCGGCGACAACGACGCCATCTCCTGATTCGCACCGCGAATGAACGATGAGCGGCCGGGGACAACTCGGGTTGAATCCTTCCGGCGACGCGCTCGAACACGATCAAAACGAGAATGGTTGTGACGCTCGCCCTCACCCTGTGGCGTCGGGAGTCTCGCCTGATTCAAGGAAGATCATCAAAACGCGGAAGAATTCCCCGCCAAGGATTTTGCCTTTTTGATCCCCGAAGCACGGAGAGTGCGTTGTTCGGCGCTCCGTGAGCAAATGCCAACATGATTTCGAGATAGACTTCCTTCGGTTGGTTTCCTGCCTTATTGCAATACTCCCGAATCAATTGTTTTTCGGCGGCGTTAAACTTGTTTGATTGAATCAAAAATAGCCTGTCGGGGACGTAGTGGACAGCCAACACTTGGACCGGGGTTTGACGCACCTTCTGGATGCCTTGTTCGCATGCAACGCAACAAGCAACGTAAATTGCAGGCTTTGGCGGAAGTGAGACGATTTGCTTCAGAACGTCATTCCAATAATCCGTTACTTTCTTGCCGCTACCTATGAAGTCGTCCACGAAAATGAATGCCAGCCGCGCGCCTTTCTTTGAAGCATCGTAGATGAGTCCTTGCATATCAGACACGAATTTCAGCTTCGCGGGATTAACCCTGTTCACATCTCGGTACCGTCGAATCATTTCGTGGCTGCTCTCCCCCGGGCTGCCGAGGGGCACGAAGTAAACATTGTTCCAAGAGAAGCCATCTCGCCCAAATTGCCTCACGACTGTGCGATGCAATCCACGCAACATCTCGTGTATTCGCGGAAGGTCATAAAACTCGACTCCCTCCAGCAAGCGAAGTGCGAGATCATAATGATTCAGATCAAACTGACGCAGCCACTGGAAAATCTTGGCACTGTTTACGGCTTGAGGCTGATAAGTGCCAAGAGTCTGAATGACGGCGTCAATTCTGCCGTCGTTCAAATCGCAAAACGTTTGGAGTGGGTCAGCCGGCAAGGTCTATTCCTCCCCAGCGAGTGAGTTGAGTAACCTCTGAACTTCCTTCTGTACGACCTGCAGTGCAGCGACAACGCCGCGCCTCTTAGTGGTATGTTCCAATTTTAGCTTTTGCAGCGATCCAACGAATTCCTTGCATAGCTCCGTTACGTTTCGCGTTTGCTGCTCTTCGGCGGTCAAAGGGTCGAAGAGTGTTTTAATCTTCGTTTTCGGCTCTGCGACGAACCGAGTTGCGGCGTTTTTTACTTCATCCCATCGGTCTGTCCCTTCAAGCAAGTCTCGGGCGTTTAGAATTTTGCGGAAATGGATCACGCTAGGGATAAGGCCATCCCTGTATTTTTGGATGAAGAGGTCAACCAGTTCAAACCTACTCCTGCCACCACTCGCCCGCGTCCCAAGATCCTCATAAAAATCGAGAGCCGGGTGCATCTCAATGAAAAGGTTCGCCTTCAACCTTTCGTCGGGATTCGGGTGGAGCATCATTTCTTGATACCGCTTAGGAAAAGCCAGCAGTAATTTGCATCGCTTCACGTTGGGTTCTGAGAGTTTCGTAAGTTCCGCGAGCTTTGCATCATCCGTTTCCCCTAGTTCCTTGATGATAATTTGCAGCGACAATGCCGTGGGCATCAGCTCCCACTGGTCACGTAGATTATGCACGTGAAACATGTAAAGCATGTTCGCTTCAGGTGTGGGCGGATCGACGATATTAGCTGGAATGACGACTTCCTTCGGGGGCTTCTTCTTTGATTCAGCGTAAAGTTCGGTGACAGCCGCTTGCCATTCACTCGTGGTGGATAACGCTTGAAGTTCCGCGTGCCGTCGAGCGTTGATCGGCGCACGGTGAGTCAGCACGCCGGTCGCCTCGTTGTAATCCAAAACGTCTTGCAGTTGTTTTGGGATTTTGACATCAGACGGAAATGATCGAAGATGAACCGAGACTTCTCCTTTTTCGATCCGCTCTGCACAGCGCCAGCGGCGTTCCCCGTCGAGGATGAAGAGTTTTCCATCTTCGTTCCTGTAGGCCATGAGCGGCACGAGTATTTTTTTGTCGCGGATGCTCTCTTCAAGAACGTCGAGCTTATACTTGTCAAAGATTCGACGCGGATTGAGTGGGTTGGGCTCAATTTGGTCATATCTGCACTCAGTATAAGTCTTTGTCGCGATCTCCGATTTTTTTTTTGTTGTCATGACCTGTATTCAAAAATCATTCAGTTTATCGAACGGTTTGAAATAACTAGCTCATACGCACAGCGACGTGCCCCAATGAAACCAGCGATATTTCGTTGCACAGCCACCCTTGCCACTCGCCAACCGGCAAACAATTCCCTCGCCTCGCGACAATCGGCGTAACTGACCACAAAGTCCGCGCCGATCCTGTCGAGCCGCTTCAAACATTTAGTTAAGCGTTCCAAGTCGTCTTGCTTGAAAATGGATGCACCATATTCGCGAAAGACTCGCCTTGTGCGTACGGCAAACGGTGGGTCGAGATAAACGAAGTCGCCCCGCCTGACTTCGCCAAGCGTTGACTCGAAGTCGTTGGCCACGAAAGTCGTTCCCTGAAGCTGCCGAGAATATTCAAGAAATTCGGATTTCGATGGAAGTGATCCCGTTCCATTGGGAGCGTACGGAACATTAAATTCACCCCGCAGATTTGTTCTGTAGAGACCGTTAAAACAAAAGCGATTTAGAAACAGGAAACGTGCGGCTGCCTCCGCGCCATTAAGACTGGACGGCTGAACTTTTCGCAATTTGTAGTAGCTCTTCTTGGTCGCGCGGAGCACGGAAACGCAATTCCATACGCCGATGGGGTTATCACGGATTTCAGAATATGTTGCCACCAACTCTTTGTTCAGGTCGCCTAGCAGGGCACGAGCGGGCCGAAGTGAAAAAAACAAGCACGCCGAACCCATGAATGGCTCCACATAGCGCTTGTAGTCTGAACTCCAGAACGCCGCGAGCTTCGGAAGCAGCTTTCTCTTGCTACCGGCCCAGCGGAGGAAGGGTTTCATGGCTCTCTTCTATCCTCAATCCGCCGCAAGCGCAACAATCTCAGGATACCTCAAATCGCATTTTGAGCCTTCATCGGATTTCGGCGCGGCAAGTCGTCGTGGCAACGCTGGGTTGAATAACGTAATGCCTTCGGGATAGTTTCCTCCGAGATGGCTTGATTTCACTGGCTCAAGACCCGGTAGAGTCGTTGGGCTCCGCCGGAGTTATCAGTGACTTGTTTGCGCGTGCCGTCGCCAGCTACGATGTCGAACGTTTGCCAGGCGTCGTCGCTGAGCGAATTCTTGAACTGTACGACATGGCCAATGCCGGCCTGCGAGTCGAACTCAAATGAGAATTGGCCGGCCACCATCCGCGGGTTCAGCAGCGTTACCCTCCGCGCGTCGCCGGTGAGCACTGCCAATTCGAATACGCCCAGAAACCCGCCGCTGGCGGGGCCACCTTCAGAGCCGATGAGGCGGATGCCGCTGAGATTGGTCAGGGGAGGGGTCAATTGAAAGTGGGCGGTGGCGAGTGTGGGCGCGCCGAAGTCTATGGCCGGCAAGGGATGACCCTCGAGCGCAATCAGGTAATCAGACGTGAAGGCGACATTGGTCCAGGTGACACCACCGTCGCCCGACGCTTGAACGGATGGTTGCACGAGGTGGAGGTTTGTGGAGAGGAAACCGCCGGAGCCCGGCCCGATGTTGTTCACTCCGAACCAGCCGCCATCGAAGAAGACCGCCACATTCAATTCGAGTCGGACGACGGGGTTTGTCGGCGGAGTGGTCCAAAGAATTCCGACGTAGCTCAGGGTGTCCGGGCTCCCGCCATTCCAGGTATCCACGCGGCTGGTGAGATCATCATCGTTTACGTCGGTTGGGAGACCGGCATTGGCGACCGGTGTGTCAACGCCGCCTGGCACATTCTCTGTGCCGAGAATGGCGGTGCCTTGCAGGGCCAGGTTTGCCGGGGTGCTCCTTGGATTGTTGGGATTGGTTCCGGCGGCGACTTCGACGCCGTCGGAGTAACCGTCGCCGTCGGTGTCGGGGTTATGCGGATCGGTGCTGTTTTGATACTCCTGGAGATTCGGCAGGCCATCCCCGTCGGGATCAGCGGCTGAATCATTCACGCCGACGATCAGACCGTTGGCTGTTTCCCAGGCGTCGGGCATGCCGTCGCCATCCGAATCGGCGAGCACGCCGTCAACAACAAGCTCGAACACGCCGATGAAGCCGTTACCGTCTGCCGGGCCGCCGTTTGAACCTATGATCCGGATCCCATTGATGTTGGTGATGGCCGTGGTCAACTGAAAGTTTGCCGTGGCGAGAGTCGGCGCGCCGAAGGCAATCGGCAGAACATGGCCGTTGAGTGCGGCGAGGTAATCGGTAGTGCGGGGTACCCTTCTCCAGGTCGTTCCGTGATTGGTGGAGACCTGGACCTCTGGTTCGGTGAGGTAGGTTGAGTTCAAAGCTCCGCTCGCGCCTGGCCCAGTCGCGTTTGGGCCGAACCAACCGCCGTCAAAGAAGGTTGCAATGCTGAGTGTGAGGTTGGTGATTTGCTCGGTCCGCAGACTGGGCCAGAGCACCCCAACGAAACTGACGCCCTGGCCGCCATCGGTTCCACCGCTGTAATCATCAACCGAGGTATTGAGATTGTTATCATTGATGTTACCGGCGGTGCCCGCATGGAAAAGCAAAGTGCCGAGGTTGGTTTCAGCAATTGAGGCAGAAAAGCCCATGATGCCGGTGCGGAGCGGGGCGAGGTTATCCGCTGTGGCGGGGCTGGCCATCGTCAGGAGCACGGCCATCCCCACAGACAGGGCTGGCCGCCGAATCCAGCGATGACAATGAGCGAAGGCGCCAGTGCGCGAAGTGAATGAGTTCTGAAGGGCCAAAGCGGTCTTCAGCGTTGGAAGAGGCAACATGCGTTTCATAAGAGTAGGGTTCCCGCCTTGGTATTTACGTGACGCGGAGTAGTGGCTCTCGCATCAGAAAGGCCGAGGCTGGGTGTAAGGAATGAAAGTTATGAGTGGAGGAATCGCAAGTGAAAAAGTGCGACGGAATCTCGGCTCCCGGGCTCAAGAGTTCGCGTGATCTTGTGCAGTGAGCGCCATCTCCCCCGGTCCGTGGAAACGGAAGTAAAACCGGTTTCCCAAAGGCACCAGGATGGCCGCAGTAACGATTCCCGCCGCGACATCCACGACGTAATGGTAACGGCAATAGACCGTGGACAGGCACAGCAGCACCACCATCACCAAGTGCGCGAAGCGAATTCGCGGCAGATAACGGAAGGAGAAACAAAGAGTGGTGATGGCCACCGCAACGTGGCTGCTGGGAAACGCCGCGCCCGAGGCTTCGAAGTTTTCGTAAATCCACGCCATGATCCGGAAGAACGGCCCGGCTTGCACCGCGGCGGGAAATTCCGGGACGACTGGCGGCCGGACGTGCGGCGGCAATTCGTAACCGTCAATCACCCGGAAGAAAACCCGCGGTCCCGTGACGGGCGTGAAGATGTAAATGAGATAGCAGACGTAGAACACGAAGGAGATCACCGACAGGTAATGGAAGAATTGCCGCCGGTCGCGCAGGAACAGCGCCAGGCCGACGCCCGTGATCATGATGTAATAAGAGAAGTAGGACGCGTAGAGGATTTCGCTCACCGGCCAGTACGGCAGGCTTTGCATAAAAGTGAGACTGGGTTGCGTGCCGAAGAGTTTTTCGTCCAGCCGGATGAAAACTGGATCCAGGAAACCCGGCGTGAACATCTGGTTCAATTCGCCGGTTTCGCGAAAGAACACTGCGAAAAGCAGCACCGGATAGAAGTGCCGCAGGAAATCCAGGACGCGATTGGCCGGCTGTCGCGCGTGGGCCAGGATCAGGAGATGCAACAGAACGATGCCGATCGCGTGCGCACTAACGAGCCAGGGCCAGAGCGGAACGGCGGTTCCGTGAAACATGAGGACCAGCAACGCCACAATCGTCAGGTAGCCCTGCGTGGCGAAATCAATGAAGGCGTAATGCTTCATCCGCCGCGATGTTATTCGCCCAAGTCCCTTTTGGCCATGCTGTCGTCGCCCGCTTGACTGCCAAAGTCCCGCGCCCCATGCTCGCGCGCAGGTGCACGATGCAGAAGCTCCCGCTCATCTTTTGCCTTTCGGCTCTCGCCTGGCCGGCCTTCGGCCAGACGCTGCCGCCTGTGGTATTCGAGAATTCTCTCTTCCGCTACACGCTTTCCGGCGAGGCGAGAAATATGGCGTTTGTTGATCGCCCAACCGGAAAGGACTACCTCCGCAAGAGCCAACCGTCGGCCTGTGCGCTTGTCCGGGTGGAAGGCAAGGATTACGCCGCCACCGCTGCGACATTCGCCAATGGGCGACTTACGCTGCGTTTCGGAGAGCAAGGCATTCAAGCCGTCCTCAAAACCGAAACGCGGCCATCCTATGTTGTCTTCGATGTCGAATCGGTCAGCGGCAGTGAAATTGAGTCGCTGACGTTTCTCAACGTCCCGCTCACGCTCAAGGGCGTGCCCGACGAAGAGTTCGGCGCGTGCGCGCTTTCGCTCAATCTCATTACGCGCGTGGATGCTTTGCCCGCGCTGCAACGCGAGTTACGCGCGTCGTGCGAGAAAAAATTCGGCCTCGTCGGCGCCAAAGTGGCCATTGTCGGCGCGCCGATGGCCCGGATGCTCCCGGCGCTACAAGAAACACTGGAGGGCGCGAGTGATTTGCCGGTGTGCAAGGTCGCCGGCCCGTGGGCGCGCGAGGTCGCGTTCAATCACGGTTCGTACCTGTTCAACTTCGGATCGCTCACCGAGACCAATGTCGGGGATTGGATCGAGATGACGCGGACACTCGGCTTCACGCAGATTGACAATCATGGCGGTGGCAAATTCTTTCGCTTCGGCGACATGGAATTGAATCGGGAGAAATGGCCGGACGGCTGGGACTCGTGGCGACGGATTGTGGCCCGATTGCACAAGGAAGGGATCGGCTCGATCTTCCACACCTACGCGTTCTTCATAGACAAGCGGTCGAAGTATGTGACGCCTGTTCCCGATCCGCGCCTCGATGCCTTCCGCACGTTCACGCTTGCTGAACCGCTTGACGCCAACGCGACGGAGATCGCCGTGAACGAATCCACCGCGGGCATCAGTACCGTGACAGGCTTCTTTGAACACAACAGTATCGTGTTGCACATCGGCGATGAGTTGGTGACGTTCGGCGGCTCCAGCAAGGAGTCACCTTGGAGATTTACCGGCGTGAAGCGCGGAGCGCTCTCGACCAAAGCCGCCACGCACGACAAGGGCGCGAAAGCCCGTCACTTGAAGGAATGCTTCGGTTTGTTTGTTCCCAATCCCGAATCCTCGCTCTTCGAGGAGATCGCGGCGAATCACGCGGACGTGGTGAATCGCTGCGGCTTTGATGGCATCTATCTCGACGCGATTGATGGCAGCTCGATCCTACGGGGCGGCGAGGAATGGTATTGGGCCGACAAGTTCGTCGTGGAAATTCAGAAGCGACTGAAGAAACCCGTGGGCATGGAGATGAGTTCCATGGGTCACCACTTCTGGCAATACCGCACGCGCTGGCAGGCGTGGGATTACCCGCAGCGCGGCCACAAGCGCTTCATAGATCTGCACGCGCAAGACGTGAACGGCGGGCTGCTCCTGCCGCTGCACTTGGGCTGGTGGAGTTTCCAATCGTTCAATCCGCCGCAAATAGAACCCAGCTATCCGGACGTGATGGAGAACCTCGGCGCGAAGCTCATCGGCTGGGACGCGGGTATTTCGCTCACGGCCGGCGTTGACCGTGAGACGTTGCGCAATACGCCGCTCTTCCGCCGGGCGGTGGACATTCTTCGCACTTGCGAAGAATTGCGGCACGCGAACACGTTTGACGAGGCCACCAAAGCTAAACTGCGCGAGCAAGGGAAGGAATTCGCGATGTTCAAGGAGGCGGGGAAGACGCGTTTCCGGCGGGCGCAATCTCAGTCACAGACAGTCAACGTGGCTGAGCCATGGACACTGACGTTTAATGTGACGAATTCGTTCGCCGGTCAACCGCTGAAACTTCGCATCGAAGCGTTGATGTCGGCGGCGCCGATCACCGACACCAATTCC
>CAZNOE010000062.1:9962-15361 GCA_964574525.1 uncultured Bifidobacteriaceae bacterium | reverse complement strand
GCGCGCCAGCGTCTTGGACTGCGGTGGGTGAGGGGGTGAGGGCACACACCGCTTTCGCGCGCGCCGGACTCCTCGTCGTTTGCAATTCGCCCCACAAAAAAGCGGTGTCAGCCCCGTTCCCCGCCAGCCACCGCACTCCAAAACCTCGCGGCACACCGGACGGTTCATGGAGAGATTTCCCCGAACCGAAAGCGCCGGCAAGCCGGGCGCACTCCAAACGCTTCGCGACTTCCGAGGCCATCCGGACACGCGGAGCGTTTGGAGTGCGTGGAGTTTGCTCCCGCTTTTGCGGGTGGGTTCATCGGGAGGGAGAAGACCTTTGCGTCTGGCCCAAGTGTCCTTGCCGCATGATTGTTTATCCTCCGGATTCATCAGATTCCTCCTGATCAGATCGAGACACTGAGGCCGTGTTTCCTTAGATGAATTCGCGCGACAACGGATTTGTGGACTTCATCGGGCCCGTCGTAGATGCGCGCCGCGCGCTCGTGGCGATACCAGTAGGACAGCACCAGATCATCGGTCATACCCAATGCGCCGTGCGCCTGGATGGCGCGGTCCAGAACCTTTTGCAACACGTTGGCCACATAGAATTTGATGATGGAAATTTCTTCGCGCGCGGCGCGGCTGCCTTCCTGTTCGATTTTCTCAGCGGCTTGCATCACCAGCAATCGCGAAGCGTTGATTTCCGCCCGGCTCTCCGCGATCCACTCCTGAAGGATCTGGCGGCTGCCCAGCGGCTTGCCCGGAGCGAGCAGGCGCGTCGCGGCGTAGTGACACATCATTTCAAACGCCCGTTCGCAAATGCCGATCCAGCGCATGCAATGATGAATCCGTCCCGGGCCGAGCCGCTGCTGCGCGATCTCAAATCCCCTGCCTTCCTGGCCCAACAGGTTTTTCTGCGGCACGCGGCAGTTCTTGTAAATAATCTCCGAATGGCTGGCGTAATCTTCACCCGCTTCACCCATGACCGAGGTGTTGCGCACGCGATGAAAGCCAGCCGTGTTCGTCGGCACGATGATCTGGCTGGCACGGGCATAGGGGCTTTCCGCTTCCGGATTGGTGATGGCCATCACAATGGCAAAGGCCGCGCCATCGGCGGCAGAAGTGAACCACTTGCGACCGTCAATGACGTAATCGCTGCCGTCCTTGCGCGCCTGGGTGTTCATCCAGGCGGGGTTGGAGCCGGCATAATCGGGTTCCGTCATGGAAAAACAACTACGCACCTCGCCGCGCGTCAGCGGCGCCAGCCAGGTTTCCTTTTGCTCCGGCGTTCCGAACTCCATGAGAATCTCCATGTTGCCGATGTCTGGTGCCTGGCAGTTAAAAAGGTAATGACCGAGCGGCGTGCGCCCCAACGCCTCGCTGATGCGCGCGAATTCGGGAAGCGAGAAACCCTGGCCGCCATATTCTTTGGGCAAATGCGGCGCCCAGAGACCCAGTGCCTTGACCTGGTTGCGCTTCTCCTGAAGCCGGGGCAAAAGCTCGCGAAACGGACGATGGAGAAAATCCGCTTCCAACGGCAACGCTTCTTCACGAATGAAGGCGCCGATTTTTTCGAGCGCCGTGCTCAAGGGTTCCTGGGTCATCGCTTTTCAGTAATTCTTTGAAGTGGAGAAAAGCTAGACTCTCGCTGTCGCGGATTCGAGGAAATTATTCTGCAATTCCCAAGCTCGCCAAACATCGCGCCAATCCATTACGATCCGGCCTGCCGCCGCGGGTTGAACTGGCTGTCGCGGGTCGAACTGGATTGACTTTGCGCCCAGAAGCAGTTCCTATCTCCATCCCGATTGATGGGAACAAAGTTGTTCGGGCAAAAGCATGTTCGAGTCATTTATGAATAAACTGGAAATCCACCTGCGCCGATTTCTTTGGTTCGTCGCTGTCGCATTCATCTTCGTGGCCCGTTCGAGAACGGAAAGCGAAGCGGCGCAAAAACCGATTGCCGCCGCAGAACCTCCAACAGTTCGCTACGAACTCACCGCCCTGGACAAATACGTTGCTGCCCCGGACACGAATTACAGTTTTCACCTTGTGACCAGCATTCCGGGAAACGGCCAGACCACCTTCATCCTTGAAATGACCTCCCAAGCCTGGCTTACGACGAACGAAGTAGACCGTCCCGTCTGGAAACACTGGCTGACCATCGTCAAACCAGACAGCGTGGATAGTTCGAAATCGTTGCTGTTCATCGGCGGCGGGGGCAACGGCGGCAGCCCGCCCAAATCTGCCGACGGCAACCTGGTCCAGATAGCCCTCAAGACAAAATCTGTGATAGCGGAATTGAAGATGGTTCCCAATCAACCTTTGGTTTTCGCCGGTGAAACGGAGGGCCGAAAGGAGGATTCGTTGATTGCTTACACGTGGGACAAGTTTCTCCGAACGGGCGACACCAAATGGCCCGCCCGCCTGCCGATGACCAAGTCCGCGGTGCGCGCGATGGACACCGTCACCACTTTTTGCGGCAGTGCCGAGGGAGGCGGCGTGAAAGTGGACGGATTTGTGGTGGCGGGCGGCTCCAAGCGCGGCTGGACGACCTGGGCGACTGCCGCGGTGGACAAGCGGGTGGTGGCAATTGTTCCCTTTGTGATTGACATGCTGAACATCGAACCTTCCATGTTGCACCATTACGCTGCCTACGGTTTTTGGGCGCCGTCCATTGGCGACTACACGGCGTTTCGCATCATGGACTGGAATGGCACACCGGAATACAAAGCCTTGATGAAGATTGAAGAGCCCTACGAATATCGTCAGCGGCTCACGATGCCCAAGTTCATCATCAACGCTTCCGGCGATCAGTTTTTCCTGCCGGATTCCTCCCAGTTTTATTTCAACGACCTGCCCGGCGTGAAACATCTCCGCTACGTGCCCAACGCGGATCACTCGCTTAAAGGCTCTGACGCTTACCAGACGTTGCACGCTTGCTACAGCGCAGTTCTCAATGACACTCCTTTGCCGCAGTATTCCTGGACGCTGGAAAAAGACGGTTCGATGCGTGCGACCACGAAAAACACCCCTTCGGAAGTGAGGCTTTGGCAGGCGACCAATCCAAATGCCCGCGATTTCCGCATGGAGACATTCGGCCCGCAATGGCAGAGCACGATTCTGAGCGACGTGGGCGGCGGCGTGTATGTGGGCAAAGTTCCAGAACCTGCGAAAGGCTGGACGGCGTTCTTCGTCGAACTGACTTTCCCCAGTGGCAACCCGGAGCCGTTCAAATTCACAACACAAGTCCGCGTGGTGCCCGATACATTGCCCCACAAGTTCGTGGGCAAAGGGCGTCCGCAGTAGTCTGAATGCCGGGCGGGCGACTATTGAGGATAACCGGGAAGCCCTTGCTGAATTCTCAGAAGGTCCGGCATTTCCGCCGGTAGCGCGGGGCGGCCACGCACTAATACTATTTTAGACTTCCATTTCCAAAACTCGACGTGGCCATCAATCATCGATACCGTCGCTCCGGCGTGGCGTTGGGCAGGCAAATCGCCCCAGTCGGTCTGCGGATACTCGCGCAATCCAATGTTGCCATCGTTGATAAAATTGTCGCTGGTTGTGCGATTCTCCTGCTCTTCCACGAACACCAAGGCCTTGGCCGGTTTGGGGTCGGTGATGGTTAAAGACTTGGTCCCCGGTCGGTTCATGGCGCTGACCATCGAGAAACTCCGCGTGGTCGGAAATTCCACCCCGAAGCGTTTGATGACCCATCGGTCCGTGGGACAGACGTAAATGGCAGGGTTGGGATTATATTTATACAGAACGCCGTTCTGGATGTTGGATACGCTGAGGTCAATCTGCACGTTCCCATAAATCCACGCTTCACTCCCCGGAGGTCCCCCGAAATATCCGCCCGTGTTATTCGGTGGAATCAGGTCGTTGTTGTCGTCGCAATACATGATCCAGCCAAGCTGAAGCTGTTTGATATTGCTGAGGCACCGGGTGCGTTGCGCCTTGTCCTTGGCCTTGGACAACGCTGGCAACAGCATCGCTGCCAGGATGGCGATGATGGCAATGACGACCAGGAGTTCGATCAGGGTAAATGCTGACGGCCGTTGCCAACACGCGCGCGTCGTTTTAGATGAGAGACTTTTCAAGCTAGGGAGTTATTGCCCTCTTGTATAAACGCCGCGCTCTGCATCATGTCAACGGTTTTCGCGCGCATTTGGTCTTGGTCTGCGTATCGTTCGCTGGTCAGTTCGCCTGCTTGCGCAAGTAATGGTCGAACCATTTCGCGAATTGCCGGATATCCCAAACCATGCTCAGCCAGCCGTGCTTTCCGCCGTGGTGAACGATGAGTTCGACCGTGCGTCCCGATTTGCGCGCTTCGGTCTGGAAACGCTCGGACTGATCCAGCGGCACCAGCGTGTCCGCGTCGCCGTGGAAGATCAGCGTGGGCGGCAGATTGGAACCAACATAGTTAAATGGGCGACATCTCGTGGCCGATGACTTTCCAGATCGCGAGGTTGGTGGAATTCGGACCGAACGCTTTCACGAAACTCTTGGGCGGCCCGTCGTCATGGAGGTTTTCGGTTGAGGTGCCGAGGTTCAACAAATCCGTGACGGGATAGAAAATGGCGACCGCCTGGACAGCGCTGCTTTCACCTTCGATCGGGTCCGCGCCACCCGCCGGTCCCGGACCACCCCGGGTCGCGAGCATGAGACTGAGATGACCGCCGGCGCTGCCGCCCGTGACGCCCAGCCGCTGCGGGTCCACGCCGTACTCGCGCGCATTGTGCCGGACGTGGCGCACCGCGCGGTTCACGTCCTCGGTAATTTCCATGACGGTTGCCTGAGGCTGCGACACGTGGTACACGGCGAAGACCGTATAGCCGTGCCGCAAGAGCGGCGCTACCATCCATGGCCGCAATGAGCCGGCGGCGCCCGATTTCCAGCCTCCGCTGACCATCAGCAATATCCCGAGGCCGTTGGGTTTGGCGGGGCGAACTACATCCAGCGTCAGGTCCCGTCCGTGACGCTGACCATAAATGACTCCATCGGTTCGCTGATAGGACGGGTGGAAGTAAATCCAAATTGACCCAACGGTGATGATTGCGACGAGCAACACCACCGCCACAACCTTCAACACAACCCGAACTGCCCGCGGCAATCTCATCGCACCAATCATCCAGCACTACGCCGGCAGCACAAGAATCAAAAACGCAACGGTGGGCGCGCCCATCACTTCAGCGGCTTGCCATCTACACGGCTTCCCACAATGGCGTTCTTGATGCGGTCAACTTCCAATTGCTCGATCCGCTCCGCGATGATCGCCGGCTGTTCCTCCACGGAGAAAAGCAGGCGGTCACCCAAATGCACCGTCGTGGTCCGGGCTTCCGTTTCGATGAAGACGATGTATTCGCTGTTCAGCAGAATTTCGCCGCCCTTGTTGATGCGGTTGAGTTTGATCA
>CAZNOE010000062.1:3664-9862 GCA_964574525.1 uncultured Bifidobacteriaceae bacterium | reverse complement strand
AGCAGCGCCTGGCTGAAAGCTTCAATCTCAGCGCGGTACGTGTTCATGGGCGGTGGAGCTATGACGAAGCCACCGCTCGCAGGGCGAGCTTGCTGCGTGTCGTAGTCGCCCGCGCCTTCGAGGAAAGCGACGACTTCGCCTTTGTCATCCTGGCCAATGGTACCTTGGGCGAGGATGCTGCCGTCCGATCCGTAAAGCTCGAGCCGGTTTTTGCTGCTGTTGTCGCGGATGCAGAAAAACGTGTCCACGGTGGCCAACGCTCCGTTCTTGAAACGCGCCAGGACAGCGGCGCTGTCTTCCGTGGCGTAGCTCTGGACGGTGTGGCCGGTCATGCAACTTACCGCCGCGACCGGACCGAAAAACATTTCGAGCAGATCAAGGCAATGGCCGGCCAAATCCATCAGTGCGCCGCCACCGCCGAGTTTCGGCTCCTGCCTCCACGCGCCGCGCATCGGCGGATACCAGCAGGAAAGTTGGGCGCGGGCATACACGGGCTTGCCCAGCCTGCCATCCTGGATCAACCGGAGAGCGACCTGATGCTGGCTGTGATAGCGCATCATAAATGCAGTGCCGAGTTTGACCTTCGCTTTTCGGCAAACCTCCATCATGCGCTTCGCTTCGGCGACGTTCATGCCGAGCGGTTTTTCGCAGAACACGTGTTTGCCGGCTGCCGCGGCGTGGCGCGTTTGCTCAAGATGCGCGTGATTTGGCGATGCGATATAGACGGCGTCAATGTCCTGCGAGAGTAACGCGTCGAGCGTTTTCGCCGCGTGAGCGCCGAACTGCTGCGCGACTTCGGCGTTCGTTTTCGGGTTGCGGCCCCAGACGGCGACGAGCTCGGCGTTGGACGCAGGCAGGATTCCCTCCGGAATCGTGCGCCGCCGCGCGATGCCGCCCGAGCCGATGACTCCCCAACGGATTTTCGCTTTCATCACTTTATTGTCTTTGCCTCCACGTGCCGCATGATGGCGTCACGCATGGCTTGGCCCGCCTTCGGCGAAACCGTGTGCGTGCTGGATGGGTCGTTGAAGATTTCCTTCCCGCCTTTGAGCGCGTTGTAAGCCGCATAGACGCTCGTCGGCGGACAGGTCGTGTCAATGAATCCCACCGTCACAATGCCCGCCGCCATGGTCCGCGTGGCGAAGTTCATCGCGTCGTAATACCGCGCGGCTTCGAGCACCTTTGCATCGGGTTTGCCGTCGGGGCCGTTGGACACGAGCTTCGGCCAGCCGCTGATGCGACCGACCACAGCTCCAGTGTGGTCGCACATGGCGGGCACTCCGGCAGCGAAAAAAGTCACCCGCGAATCGAGCCCCGCAGCGACGATGGATTGTGCACCGCCCTGGCTGCTGCCGTGGACGACCAGCGTTCGCCCGTTCCACTCGGGCTGCGCTGTAAGAAAATCGATCGCCCGTACAAGGCGCAGAAACATGCCGAGAAAATAGACCGTGTCGCGCGACTCGCGCCCAAGAGCGCGGTAGTCTTTCAGTTCTCCGTTGGCGAGATCGGCGTAGAACTGATCTGGTCTGCCATTGGGAATTCCGTGAGCGTTGATGTCGAGTGCGAGGAAGTCGCGTCGCGCCCAGTCTGCAACTCCGCCCAGGCTGGAATTCCTGACGCCCGCGCCGTGAACGGTGAGGATGATCGGCAGGCTCCTGGGTTTCGCGCCAACCGGTTTCGCCAGATAGCCCGAGACGGGCGCGCCAACGCAGTCGGCTTGAAGATCAAAACATTCCACATCCGGTTGCGGCGATTTCACCGGCGTGAGTTTCCCACTGACGGGCACGGCGGCGAGTTTCTCTTTCTGCGCGGACCAGAATGCATCAAGATCCTCCGGCACGGGGAGGCTCGGAGTGATTTGCAGCGGATCAACCCCCGCGCCGCCGACCGCGCGCAGCGTTTTGCCGGCGGGCGTACGGAAAGAAACCTGGCACTGGAGAAATCCCGGCTCGTCGAGTTTACCCGTCACCGTGCCGGTGCCGTGAACGAGTTTGACTTTGCCGCTTCGGGTCGGGGGCACACCGTCTTTGGAAAGAGTCCATTGGACCTCGGCCTCATCCACGGCTCTTTTGTCGAGGAGCAGCTTGATCTGAAACGAGACTTCTTCGCCCTTCCCATAAAGCGCGTCCGGCCGTTCCGTGCCAACCGTGAGCAGGTAGTTAGTCGAGGGCTGTTGCGTCTGCGCGCGCAACGCCGGCGAAGCTGCAACGACGACTGCGGCGACGCAACGTAAGAACGCTCGGCGAGAGAGATCAACAATCATGCGGCGATTTCACGCAGGGAAGGTCGCAATGGCAAGACGAAATCCCACCGGAATTGCAAAGAATAGCAGACGCTCGCCTATTTGCTGAAGTGCCGGATCACTTTCACGAGTCCTTCGGCGATTTGCTCCATGTCGGACACGGTGAACGTTGGATACGCAAAGCACGTGAACGTGTGCGTCTCGTGCCACAATGCATTGGGGACTTCGACCTTGGTGTAATCCACGCTTTTGGCGTTGGCATATTCCTTTGAATCGAACGGGAAACCAGAGCGGCCGAACGCCCGATGTTCCTGAAACGCTTTCTCCGTGTGGCATTGCGGCCAGAAGACCTTCCAGCACGGAATTCCTTCGGCGGCAGCAGCGGTGACGAATTGTTTGATGTCGCACCGCATCTGCTCGGTGTTCAGTGAGAAGGCGAGGACGTACCAGCCGTTCCGACGTTCGGATGTGTCAATCGGGCAATGCTTCACCTGCGGCAGGGGCTTGAGGGCGTCCACCAGTATTTTCGCGTTGCGCCGGCGCGTGGGCATGTTCCACGAATCCATGCGCTCGAGTTCCGCGAGACCGATGGCGGATTGCATCTCAGTCATGCGATAATTCCATCCGACCATGTTATGGATGTAAGGGAGTTTCTGTTCCAACTCCAACAGGTTGAGGCGTTGCTTCACGTCATAACCGTGGTCGCGAAAACTGCGAGCGAGCCAGGCCAGGTTTTCGTCGTCGGTCGTGACCATGCCGCCTTCGCCGCCGGTCGTGAAGGTTTTGTTCTGGCAGAAACTGCAACCCGCTATCTCGCTGAGCGTGCCGGTCTTTTTCCCTTTGTATTCTCCGCCGAACGCCTCGGCGTTGTCCTCGATGACGAAGAGTTTGTGCTTCTTCGCAAAGGCGCGGATTTGGTCCATGTCGCACACGTTGCCGTAGAGATGCACGGGCATGATGGCCTTGGTGCGGTCGGTCACGAGTTTCTTCGCAGACTCAACGCTGAGGCAATGATCGTCGAGGTTCACGTCGGCAAACCGCGGAATCGCGCCGGCCTGGACGATGGAAAAGCTGCTGGCAATGAACGTGTAGCTCGGCACGATTACTTCGTCACCGGGCCCGATCCCCAGCGCCGCGAGCGACACATGCAGCGCCGCAGTGCCAGTGGCGACGCTGATGGCGTACTTGCTGCCCTGCCACTCCGCGAATTTTTTCTCGAATTCCATACCCCGTTTGCCTGTCCAGTAATTAACCTTGCCGGAGCGGAGGACTTCTTCGACGGCCTTGATGGCCTTTTCATCAAACTGCGGCCACGGGGACAGCTTGTTGCGCACGGCCTTCGGGCCGCCGTCTATAGCGAGTCTGTCAGACATATTACTCCTTCTTCATCGCAGCAACGTTGTGGCGCGAGGATGCCAACTGCCTTGCAGAAATCAAATCAATCGAACATGAGAATTCTCCGACCGCCGTGGGGCGGGACTTTGATATTGCGTGTAGGCCCGAATGCAGTTAGGAATCCGCCATGCACTGGAGAGAAGTCACAACCGATGGGGTGCTGATTCTGGAATTCAGCGGGGAGATTGACCTCCAGCATTCGCCCGAGATGCGCCGGGTTTTGCAGGCGCGGGCGGCGCAACGGATTCCAGCGCTGGTCCTGGATTTCACCGAGGTGAAGTACATTGATTCCTCCGGCCTGGCCACCTTGATCGAGTATTATCAAAGCTCGCGGGCTTACGAGGGGAAGATCATTGTGGCGGGACTGAGCCATCGGGTCCGCAGCATTTTCGAGCTGGTCCGGCTCAATGAAGTTTTTCCGATCTACGCGACGGTGCTGGAAGCCCGGCAGGCGCTGCAACAGGGACTTTCGCTTTGATTTTCCGTTGAAACATTACTTCCAGCTAAACGGCCAAATACTTTACTGGCTGTTGATTGGGCCATGGAAGAAACAGCCGTTTAAGGTAAGCCATATTTTTCACCAGATCGTTCGGATTGGAGTGGAAGCCGTCCCGATGGTCGCTCTCACTGCATTCAGCATTGGGTTGACCCTGGCCATGCAGGGCGCGCACGAATTGCAACGGATGGGCGCGGCGCTTTACGTTCCCAACCTCGTTTCGGTCAGTCTGCTTCGCGAACTGGGGCCACTGCTGATTGCCATCATCGTGATTGGCCGCAGTGGGTCCGCCATCACCGCAGAATTAGGCACCATGAAGGTTTCTGAGGAAATCGAAGCCCTGGGAGTGATGGCCATCAATCCGATCCGGTTTCTGATCGTGCCCCGGTTTGTGGCGATGCTGATCATGCTCCCGGTGCTGGTGGTGTTCGGCAATTACATCGGCATCGTCGGAGGATGGACCATCTGCCATTTTGCCCTGGACATGAACACGTCCGCCTATGTCCTGCGCGCGATCGAGGCGGCGAAGATCGGCGATCTTTATTCCGGCCTGACGAAGAGCGCGGTCTTCGCCTGGCTGGTGGTGACGATTGCCTGCCACGCCGGGCTGAAGGTGGAAGGCGGTGCCGAAGGGGTCGGGCTGGCGACCACTCATTCGGTGGTCTATTCGTTGCTCGCAATCCTGATTGCCAACGCCCTCCTGACGGCGATCTTTTTCTTTTTGTGATGACGACTCTGGCAACAGCATCTGATGTTCCCATGGCCAATCCGGACACTGAGGTGGTCATCGAAGTGCGGGATCTGGTGAAGACTTTTGGCCCGCGCACGATTTTGAACGGAATCAGTTTCAAAGTCATGCGGGGCGAAACCATGGTGATCATGGGCGGCAGCGGCTGCGGCAAAAGCACATTGCTGCGGCATCTCATCGGATCCATGAAGCCGGATGCCGGATCCATCCGAATTTTTGGCGAGGAAATCACGGGCATGAGCGAACGGGCAATGGATGGCATTCGCCGCCGGTTCGGAGTGCTTTTCCAATCCGGCGCCCTGCTGCAATCGCTCACGGTCGGCGAGAATGTCGCTTTGCCGATTGAGGAACACAGCCGGGTGGAAGACAACATCGTGGACCTCGTGATAAAAATGAAACTCGAGCTGGTGGGATTGACGGGGTTTGAGGATTTGAAGCCGGCAGAGATCAGCGGCGGCATGAAGAAGCGCGTGGCGCTGGCCCGCGCGCTCGCGCTCGACCCTGAATTACTTTTCAGTGACGAACCCACTTCTGGCCTCGATCCGGTGATGACCGCCGTAGTGGACAAACTCACCCAGGATTTGACGCGCAAGCTGGGTATGACAGCGGTGGTCGTGACGCACGACATGACCAGTGCTTTTCGCATCGGCACGCGAATGATCATGCTCGGCACCGGCCCGCTTCAGGGAAAAATCATTGCCGAAGGAACACCGAAGGAGATCGTGAAACACCCCGACCCGATGTTGCAACAATTCATCAAAGGAGAAGCCGACGGCCCTATTCCGCTGCGGCTTTCCAAAGGTGATTACCTCAAACGCCTGCTGGGAGAAGCTTACCAATGAAAACGAAAAACTGGTCGCAATACATCATCGCCCTGTCCGTCATTGGGTGCAGCCTGATTTTGCTGGCGGCGCTTACCGTCGCGATAACCGGTCAGCGCTGGGGGACCTACGGACGCAAGTTGGAAATCGAATTCAAAGATGCCACCGGCATCAAATTGCACTCGTCCGTGCGCTACGCGGGAGCAGTGGCCGGCTCGGTGGTGGCGATTCGCTACCTGAAACCCGCTGAACGCGAGCAGCCTGGCAAACGTGATTTGGCAGTCCGCGTGACAATTCGCCTTGAGAGAGGTGTGCCCGTGCTGCCCTCGGACATCAAGGCCAGCATCAGTTCCGAAACCATCCTGGGCGAGAAATTCGTGGCATTAACGGCGGGCAGCCCGGGCATTGAACCTTTGCCCGAGGGAGCGATCATTGAAGGTCAAAGTCTGTCCGGCATCGAGGGTCTGACCGCGACTCTGGAAAAGACTGCGGCGAC
>CAZNOE010000062.1:0-3564 GCA_964574525.1 uncultured Bifidobacteriaceae bacterium | reverse complement strand
GTCACCAACGTCAACCCGACCCTTGATAACACGCGGGCCATCACCGCCGATCTGCGGGAGTTCCTGACCAACCAATTCCTCGCGAACCTGGATCAGAACATGAGAAGCCTTACGAGCCTCCTGGCCCGGACCGAAATTACCATGGAGTATGCGAAGCTACTGGCAGCGCGGCTTGCGGAAAAACCTTCGCGCGTGATCTGGCAGGGACGTACCAACCCGGTGCCCTCTGAGGCAGAGATTCGCAAAACCATGCCTGTGCCGGACGCGCGAAAAACCAGCAAGTGAGTGCGCCTTCACCCAATCGAGGTTTGCCATCAAAAGGTCCGGTGGAACGATATCAGGCGTTGCTGGACGCGGCCCGGTGCTTCAGCCGGGCGATGGATTTGACGGCCTTGATTGATGAGATTCTCCGCCGTGCCAAGGAAGTGATGTACGCCGAGGCTTGTTCGCTGCTTCTGCCCGATCCCAAGACAGGAGAGTTGATTCTCCACAGCACCGATCCGTGGATCGCAAATCTTCCCGAACCGTTGCGGGTGCCGCCGGGCGCCGGGATTGCCGGTGCGGTTTATGAGTCCAAAAAAACCATCAATGTCAAAGATGCCCGGAATGATCCGCGCCACTATTCCAAAGTCGGCAATCGTCTGGGCATGGTGACGCGGGCCATGGTGACGATCCCGTTGTTGGACGGAGCATCCTGCTTGGGCGTTCTGCAGGCGTTGAATCCGCGCGAGCAGGAATCGTTTAACGCCGAGGACGAAGAAATTTTCGAGGGCTTTGGCGGCCTCATTGTGAATGCGTTGGTGCGTCTGGAGGCCCAGCGCCGGGAAATCGAACAGGCGGGAGCGCGGCAACAACTGCTCCTGGCCAAGGAAATCCAGGACACTTTTCTTCCACCGACGCTTAGTCAGTTTCCATTCTGCGAGGTTTATCACAGACACCTGCCGGCCCAAATGGTAAGCGGCGATTTTGGCTTCGTGCACGCCGCGGGCGCGAGCCGATTGCTCCTGGGGTTGGGAGATGTTTGCGGCAAAGGGATTCCGGCGGCATTAACCATGGCCCGCGCCACCGCCATCATCGAGGCCATGACCCATCAGCTTCAGGCTGATTTGGGAGAGTGGGTCACGAAGCTGAACCCCCTCCTGAGCCGCGAACTCAAGGCGGGGCGTTTCATCACGTTGGTTTTGCTGTTGGCGGATGCCGATACGCGAACCCTGCAAATCTGCACTGCCGGACAATTCCCTCCCCTCCATTTCGACGGCCAACAGTGGAAAGCGTTCGCCGTGGAGAATCATCTGCCCTTGGGAATTTCTCCGACGGCGAAGTACGTGGCTGCGCAGGCCGACCTGCGCCCGGGCGATTCCTGGTTGCTGTTCACCGATGGTTTTCCAGAGGCGCGCGACCGCCAAGGCGAGGATTACACCATCGAACGCTTCCTCGCGAGCCTGCCGGTCGGACAGGCCGCGGCGGAAACCTTGAGCGCCGCGTTTCAAGCATGGGACAACTATCGCGTTCCCTCCGCGCAACATGACGACGCGTCCCTGCTGCTTCTCGCCTGGCGCGGTCAATCACCTCCGCCCGGGCTTCACACCACTTGTTGTCCCGAAAAGTTGACGGACATCCGGCATTTTGTGGAACAGTGGGCCCAGTTTGCGGGATTCGGCGACACGGTCGTGGGTCAAATCGTCATGGCTTGCGATGAAGCCTGCGCGAATGTTTTCTGTCATGGTTATCACAAAAAACCCGGCCCGCTTCGGATTCGAGTCGAGGTAACGGGCTCAACGTTAATCATTGAAATCACCGATGAGGCACCGCCGGTGGACGCGAGGGAAATCCGCGGTCGCCAGCTCTCGGAACTTCGCCCAGGCGGGCTGGGTACGGTGGTCATTTCGCAGGTGTTTGACGAAGTGAACTATGCGCCCCTGGAAAATGGCAATACCCTCACGTTGCGCAAGGCGCTGCCGCAAACGCCGGATGCAGGCGGGGTAAGCGAGAGGTGATGCGTGGCGAGTGACAAGACTTTGGCCGATGTCGAAACATTTCGTGTCACTTGTCACCATTCAATTGAATGGTGCGCGGTAGAGGTGTCGAACCTCTGACCCCTTCCGTGTCAGGGAAGTGCTCTACCACTGAGCTAACCGCGCACAAAACCAGCGTGTAAACGTTGCAAGCGCCGTGCGGCTTGGCAAGCGCGAAGTGGCGGGGATTGCCAATCAACCGATCAGCTTTTTGCCGATTGACTCGCGTGGCGACTTCCGCAGATTAGGACCCGGCTATGGCGAAAATCCAAAGGGCTTTGCTTTCTGTCTCTGACAAAACCGGGTTGGTTGCCTTCGCACGAACTCTCGCGGCGGCCGGCGTGGAATTGATCTCCACCGGCGGCACCGCCCGGGCGTTGCGTGATGCCGGCCTCACGGTGAAGGACATCAGCGAACACACGGGCTTTCCCGAAATGCTCGATGGCCGCGTGAAGACGCTGCACCCGAAAGTTCATGGCGGCCTGCTCTTCATTCGTGGCAATGAAACCCACGAAGCCGCCGTGCGCGCTCACGACATTCAACCCATAGACCTCGTCGTGGTGAATCTCTACCCGTTTGAGCAAACCGTTGCCAAACCGGATACGACGCTGCCCGAAGCCATTGAGAACATTGACATCGGCGGGCCGTCCATGCTCCGCAGCGCGGCGAAGAATCACGAGAGCGTGACGGTGGTGGCTGATCCGGCGGATTACGCGGAAGTGGCGGAGCAGATCAAGACCAGTGGAAACACATCTCTGGAATTGCGGCGCCAGCTCGCGGCGAAGGTGTTCGCGCGCACGGCGACGTACGACGCGGCGATTGCGGCGCACTTGGGAAAAGTATTCAGTGTTCAGTCTTCAGTATCCAGTCTCCCGCAAACGCTCGTGCTTGCCGTGCCGCTCGCGCAGCAGTTGCGTTACGGAGAGAACCCGCATCAGGCTGCCGCGCTTTACGGACGTTTCCACGACTACTTCCGCCAACTTCACGGGAAGGAGCTTTCGCATAACAACATTCTCGACGTTACTGCGGCGGCGGCTTTGATCGCCGAATTTGCGGACGATTCGCCGACGCTGGCGATTCTCAAGCACACAAATCCGTGCGGCATCGGACAGGGCGCGAACCTGCGCGACGCGTGGGACAAAGCATTCGCCACCGACCGCCAGGCACCGTTCGGCGGTATCATCGCCGTCAACCGCACGCTCGACGAAGCTGGCGCGGAGGCCATCGCGGAAATTTTCAGCGAAGTCATCATCGCGCCGGATTTTTCGGCAGAGGCGTTGCAGATTTTGGAAAAGAAAAAGAATCTGCGGCTGCTCAAGGTGCTCAAGCCGACGACGGGCACGCGGGCCTTGGACCTGCGGAGTGTGGGAGCAGATTCGATTCTCCTCCAGGAACGCGACGTGAAGGTCACGACACGGGCAGATTTGAAAATCGTGACACGCCGCCAACCGACGGAAGACGAATTCCGCGCCATGCTGTTTGGCTGGCGCGCCGTCAAACACGTCAAGTCGAACGCGATTGTTTACGTCACCGCCGACCGCACGTTGGG
>CAZNOE010000061.1:0-15540 GCA_964574525.1 uncultured Bifidobacteriaceae bacterium | reverse complement strand
CGCGAACCGGGCGGCGCGGACATCGGCTGGATGGAACTCGGCAACTGGTACAAATACGACTGGCGCGTGGCCGACACCGAAGCCAAAGCCGAAGGCAACGCGATCACGTTCACGTTCCGCCCGGTCAACGCGAAGGAATCTCCGAAGGCCAAGGATTACGCGGCCGCGTTTCGCTACACGCTCAAGTTGCGCGCCGTGTCGGACGGTACGTTACCGTCTGTTCAGTGCATCGAAGCGTTCACCGACTCGGCGCTCGAACCGCGCGCGGTGCGCCTGGTGTGGAAGGAAAAACTTGGTGCCGTTCCGAAGCTGGAGGTGTTCAACGGCCAGATCGAAGGCTTGGACCGCACTTCAGCGCGGAGCGTTCGCGCGCGTCTGTTGGCTACGACTAATCCTGACCCAAACACATTCGACCGCACGCTGATCACGGTGCGCAAGGGCAAGGACGTGTTCAGCTTCAGGATGGACGACCTCGCCCAAGGCCCATTGTCCCTGCTGCACCTCGGTGCCGCCGTGCTGCCGGATAATGACAACCGCGCCTACGCGGCCGTTGCCGCCGAGCAGAAGGATCGCGGCGCCAAGACACTTTACGACCGAGTCGCCGAAATGCCGGAGCAGACCTGGCAATCCGCTTGGGCCGGCATCCCGCGCAAGAAATCGGACATCTATTTCCCGCTCGGATTAGATGGCGGGCGACAGCGTTTCCGGCTGCAGCCCCACGGCGGCATTGATTTTCGCACCAATGATGAATTGCTCCGCCGCCGCCCCGGCGCGGATACACCACGACTCGATTTGGAAGGTGGCGGCGCCAGCGTCACCTTCGGCCTCCCCGGCAAGCCGGTCTTCCGCACGTTGGAAGAGGAGAGTTTGCCCGTTGTCACCACGCGCTGGGAACGCGAGGGCGTGCGGATCGAACAGGTCGCCTTCGTCACGATGCCCGGCGGAACGCAGGCCGATGCACCTGCCCCGCCCGCTGACGCCTTTGCGGTCTGGCTGGCACGGTTCAACTTTGTCAACCCATCCAGCGAGCCGAAGACCGTCGCGCTCCCGCTCAACTGGAAGGCCGGCGGCAAGAGTCTGGCGCTTCGCGCCGATGCCGACGGCCTGCTCTGGGTCGGCGACAAAGTGCGCGGACAATTCATCGCCGACTCGGCGCCGGCTGGTGAAGCGACGAAGCTCCAATGGAACTGGACTCTCGCTCCCGGCGAAACGCGCAGTCTGGCGTTGAAGATTCCCTACGTCATCCTCACGGAGCCGGCTGAGCAAGCGGCATTGAAGCAATTGGACTTCGGCGCCGAGCACAAATCGGTCGCCGGCTATTGGCGCCATCGCCTGAACGAGAGCGCGAAACTCATCACGCCCGAGCCGATGCTCAACGAATTTTATCGCTCGCACGCGATGCACTTGCTGGTGAATTGCGAGCGCGAGCCGGGCAGCGACCGCCGCTTCGCCCGCGTCGGCTCGTTCCACTACGCCGCATTCGGCAACGAGTCCTGCATGATGGTGGTGGATCTCGACAGGCGCGGCTATCACAAGGAGGCGCAGGATTGTCTCGATGCCTGGCTGCACTACCAAGGCACGGTGGAATTGCCCGGCTCTTTCGAGTCGAAGGACGGCGTGCTCTACGGCGCGGGCGGCTACGAACATGGGGGCTACAACCAGCATCACGGCTGGATTCTCTGGATGCTCGGCGAGCATTATCGCTTCACGCGCGACGAAGCGTGGCTGCGCCGAGCAGCGGCGGGGATCGTGAAAGGCGCCGACTGGATCATTCGCGAAACTGCGCGCACCGCAATCCGTCACGAATTGGAACGCGGCCTGTTGCCCGCCGGCAGCCTCGAAGACATCGGTGATTGGTGGACGTGGCTTTCAACCAGTTGTTACACGTGGCGTGGGTTGGACTCCGCCGCGTGGGCGCTCGAACAAATCAGGCATCCCGACGCGAAACGCATTCGCGCGGAAGCCACCGCCTACCACACGGCGTTGCTGGCCAACTTCCGCAAGGCCAGCGAGCGTTCGCCGGTCGTCCGGTTGCGCGACGGCTCGGCCGTGCCGCAGATTCCGTCGCACGTTCATCGGCGGGGGAGGAGCTTTGGCTGGATTTGCGAAACACTCGAAGGCGCGCTGCACCTGCTCATCACGCGCGCGATTGACGTTCATTCGCCGGAAGCGGAGTGGATTTTGAAGGACTACGAAGACAACCTCTACCTCTCGAACCAATACGGCTACACCGTGGACGATTTCGAGAAGCACTGGTTCAGCCGTGGCGGCATGTCTATGCAGGCGTGCCTGCTGCTGGACGTCGAGCCGTATCTCTACCGCGACGAGCCGAAGCACGCCTTGCGCGCGCTCTTCAACGCGCAATCAGTGAGCTACTTCCCCGACGTGCGCATGAATACTGAACACGCCGCGCCCTACTTCGACGACTGGCGCGGCGACCATTTCAAGAGCAGCGACGAAGCAAACTGCGCCGGCTGGCTGCGCTACCTTTTCGTGCGCGAGGAGGGCGACACACTGCTCATCGGTCAGGCACTGCCGCGCGAATGGCTGCGTGCCGGGCAGAAATGCGGCATTGAACGCACGTCAACATACTTCGGCAAGGCTGGCGTGCTTTACGAAGGCGGCGAAAACCAAATTACCGCCCGGCTCGAAGGACCAACTCGGAATCCGCCCAAACAAATCCGTCTTCGTTTCCGCGAACCCAATGAACGCCCGCTTGCTGCCGTCACGGTGAACGGCAAACTGTGGAAGAAGTTCAAAGGCGAGTGGGTGGAATTGCCGGGCAATGTTGGTTCGGCGACGATCATTGCCACGTTTCGCACCCGGTAAGGCGCCATAACATCAAAGGAGCGGCCTTCATCCATACATTCGTCTCGCGGTCGTCGCGCACGAAGAGCAGACTCGGCGCATGAAATTCTCCACACTCTTCGCGGCTGCCGGGCTCGGCCTCGCGAGTTGTGCCTTCACGTGCAAGGCTGCGGCTGGCGCTGCCGGCTTCGAGCCGATCTTTGACGGAACCACGCTAAAAGGCTGGCTTGGGCAGGACATGTCCTTTTGGTCCGTTGAGGACGCTGCAATCACCGGCACGATCTCGCCGGAACATGCGCCCAAGCTGAATCAGTATCTCATCTGGCAGGGCGGCCTGCTCGACGACTTCGAGGTGAAGCTGACCTTCCGGCTGCGCAGCACGAATTCGCCGGCGGTGAATGGCGGCTTTCAATTCCGCAGCCGACGACTGCCCAACGGCGACGTGGCGGGCTACCAGGTGGACAACAATTACAACATGCCGTGGAAGGCGCGGCTCTACGACGAGTTCGGCCGCCACGACCTGGCGCGGCAAGGCGAGCGCACGGTCTTCGATACGGACGGTGCCAAGCACACTGAGCAGCTCGCCCTCGAACCGGACGCGGATGATTTCCGGCTGGATGAATGGCACGAGTATCATCTCATCGCCCAGGGCCGAAAGCTGTCGTTGCGCGTGAACGGCAAGCTCATCGCCGAAGTCGCCGACAACGACGACGACAGTTTCGAGGCGACCGGCATACTCGCGTTGCAACTTCACACCGGTCCGCCAATGAAGGCGCAGTTCAAAGACATTCGCCTCAAGCGTCTCGCGCCCGCGCGCAAACCCGACGCCCGCGAGACGTTGCTCGCCGACGCCGCGCTCGCCTGGCAACTCGGCGAACGTCTCAACGCCCATCAGCCGCCGCTCCAAACCGTCGGCAAAATCACAACCGGTCTGCCCGCCGAAGGACCCGGCGCGCACGCCGGCGCAAAAATCGCGAAACTCGAGAGCGCCTATTTCGATCTGACGAAGGACCTCAATCAGCCGAAGCTCTGGAATGTCTCCGGCGACGCTCTCACGGTTTATCTTCGCGCGCGAATTCCGGACGGCTCGTGGAATTCCGCCCTGATTTCCAAACGCGGCAATCACGACGTTGTCAACTTCGGCATGTTCAGCACGGACCTGAGCGGCACGCCCGGCCCGGACATCGGTTTCGAGGTCCACACGGCAAACGGATTTGTCATGACGAGCTTTCCCGTCTCGCGCGTGGACGGCAAAGGCTGGCTCGATCTCATCGGCCGCTACGACGGGCGGACGCTCCAACTCTTGTGCAACGGCCAGGTGATGTCTGAGAAACCCTGCTCCGGCGCGCTCACGGAGAATTCCGAGTTGCTCCTTCTCGGCGCCGAAACTTACGATGGTGTTCCGAAACGATTCTTTTCCGGCGAAATGGAGGCGGCCGCCATTTGGCCGCGTGCGCTTACGGACGGCGAGATCGCTCGATTGACGGAATTCATCGGGAAATAGAATCGGCGTTTGAGGTCGCACTTCGTACGAGCGACCGCCGACGTTTCGGCTTGGCACGTCCTTTCGATATCTCCACTGTAGGCCAAAATCATGAAAGCATTCCACGCTCTTCGATTACGCGCCGCGCTGACTCTCGTTATGCTGGTTGGCTTCGCCAATACCGGCCGGGCCGCCGAACCGACGGCGAATGAATCGTCTGACGGCTGGCGAGGCGTCGCCGCGCGCGACGAGATCAAACCTGCATTCAGCTTCAATCCGAAAGGCGGCCCGCTTCGCCGTGGTGCGCTGGTCATCAGCGCCGGCGGCCGCGATGGACTCGACGGGCATTGGGAGAAAACCTTCGACGTAAAAGGTGGCCAGCACTATCGCTTTCACGCTCTGCGTCGCGTCAAGAACGTCTCCGTGCCGCGTCACTCGGTCCTTGTGCGCATTCACTGGCGCGACGCCCAGGGCCGGCCCGTGTATCACGACGCACCCGGCGCTCACAGTTACGCGCCGGACAAACCGCCAGTCGCCGAGCCGGAATATCCGAACGATGGCGAGACGGACAAGGCAGGCTGGACTGAAGTCGGCGGCGTTTACCGTGCGCCGTCGAGGGCAGCGAAGGCGATTGTCGAATTGCACCTGCGTTGGGCGCCTCGGGCGAGCGTTGAGTGGAGCGAAGTTTCCTTGAGCGAAACCGAACCGCCGGCACCACGAAAAGTTCGGCTGGCGACGGTTCATTACATGCCGCGAGGTGGCAAAACAGCGATGGACAATTGCCGGCAGTTCGAACCGATGATTGCCGACGCAGCGCGGCAGAAAGCCGACCTCGTCGTGCTGCCCGAAACGCTCACGATCGCGGGCAATGGTTTGTCTTACGCACAAGCCGCCGAACCGATTCCCGGGCCGGCGACTGAATTCTTCGGCAAGCTCGCGCGCGAGCACGGCCTGCACATCGTCGCCGGACTCGTCGAGCGCGACCGGCATCTCATCTACAACACCGCCGCATTCATCGGCCCGGACGGAAAACTCATCGGCAAGTATCGCAAGGTGACCTTGCCGCGCACGGAGATCGAAGGAGGCATCACGCCGGGCACGGACTATCCGGTGTTCGACACGCGTCTCGGGAAGATCGGCATCATGATTTGCTACGATGGTTTCTTCCCCGAGGTCGCGCGGCAGCTCAGCATCAACGGCGCGGAAGTCATCGCGTTCCCGGTTTGGGGTTGCAACCCGCTGCTCGCCGCCGCGCGCGCGTGCGAGAACCACGTCTTCCTCGTCAGCAGCACCTACACGGGCATCCGGGACAACTGGATGCTCTCGGCCATTTACGACCGCGAAGGCCGCGTGCTCGCGCAAGCCAAGGAATGGGGCACGGTAGTCGTCACCGAAGTGGATCTCGGGGAGCGGCTCTATTGGTCGAGTCTCGGCGATTTCAAATCCGAGATTCCGCGCCATCGCCCGGTGTGGCGGCACGACTAGTTGCGGCAAGACAAGTTGGCGGAGCCAGTCACGTTGGCGTTGATCAGGAAGCGCGGGCTTTCCAAACGGTCGCTCGTTGGTTATCTTGCCGCCATGAGTACGGTTCAAGAAATTGAAGCGGCTATTCCCAAGCTCTCGCGGGCGGAACTCGAGCAGTTCCATGCGTGGTTCGAGGAATATGTCGAAGATCATCTCGAATTGACCGATGACGTGAAGGCCAAGCTGGATGAGTCGCGCCGCGAAATCGCTGCCGGCAACTACACGACCCGCCAACCGCCGTGAGCCGTGGCCGCCGCGCTGCAGATTTGGTCGCCCACGTTTTCCCGCGCGTTTGACGCCCTGCCATCCTCTATTCGCGCCGCCGTGCAACGCAAGGTGGATGAAATGGGCACGCGGTTGGAGGCTTTCCCGCACCAGCGATTGCAAGGCTGTGCGGAATTCAAACTGCGCGTAGGCGATTACCGCGTGCTCTACGAATTCGACACGAAGCTCGGTCGTATTTACCTCCACTACGTCGGCAATCGCCGCGAAATCTACAAGCGACGCTGACTCAAACGCAATGGCGACCGCTCCATCACTGACCGGAACCAACCCAAGCGCTTCTCAGCCACCGGACGTTGAGGCGGTTGCGCGCCAGCGAGGGGAACAGATTTTCGCTTTGATGGACGCAGCGGACGCTCCTTCGCTCTTCAGCCGAAAGGGGTTTTACGGCGCGCTGATGGATTGGTCCATGCGCGACGAGCATTTCAAGACGCAGCTTTTCCGTTTCGTGGACGTGCTGCCGATGCTCAACACGTCGAGCTCGGTCTCGCGCCATCTCAAAGAGTATCTCGACAACGAGGAGGTGAATCTCTCGCCCGCGTTGCGCGTGGCGCTCAAAGCGTCGGCGGGCGCATCGTGGCTGTTCGGCTCGGGCGTGAAGGCGCAGGTCACCGGCCTGGCGCGGCAGTTCATGCTCGGCAATGACGAGCAGGAAATCGTCGTCACGTTGCGGAAGCTGCACGACCAGGACATCGCGTTCACCGTGGATGTGCTTGGCGAAGCCGTCGTGAGCGAGCCGGAAGCCGACGAATACGCGGCGCGTTATCTCAGGCTGATAGAACTGCTCGCGAGAGAGACCGCGAAATGGTCGCGCGTGTGCAAGAGCAAGCTCTCAGCCCGCGGCCCGGTGCCGCTGCTGAATGTGTCGGTCAAAATCTCCGCGATCTATTCGCAGGTTCATCCGGCCGATCCCGACACAGCCATTGAGAAACTTTCCACGCGGCTGCGGCCGATTCTGCGTCGTGCGAAGGAACTCGGTGCGTTCATCAATTTCGACATGGAAAGTTACGCGTTGAAAAACCTCACGCTGCGGCTGTTCAAAGCGATTTTCACCGAGCCGGAGTTTGCGAGCCAACCGGCGTGCGGGCTGGCATTGCAGGCATATCTGAAGGATTGCGAGGCGGACTTGCGCGCCATCACCGCGTGGGCGCGGGAACGCAAGCGCCGAATCACCGTCCGACTCGTGAAGGGCGCTTATTGGGATTACGAAACGGTCATCGCGCAGCAACGGCATTGGCCCGTGCCGGTGTTCGAGCACAAGGCAGCAACGGACGCGAACTTCGAGAAGCTCTCGCTCGTGTTGCTGGAGAACGACAACACTGTGGACGCTGCGTTCGGCACGCACAACGTCCGCAGCATCGCGTACGCGCTGGCGCAGGCGGAGCGACTCGGCGTGCCGCAACGCAATTTCGAGTTCCAAATGCTTTATGGGATGGCGGATTCGATCAAATCCGCGCTGCTGCAAATGGATTGCCGCGTGCGCGAGTATTGTCCGGTGGGCGAGCTGTTGCCCGGCATGGCGTATCTCGTGCGCCGGTTGCTGGAGAATACGAGCAATGAAGGCTTTCTCGCGAACAAGTTTGCGAAAAGTGCGAGCAGGGAGGAGTTGCTCAAAAGGCCCGAACCCACCCCTGACCCCTCCCAGGAGGGGAACTGGCGCACGGCACCCAATGACTTGCTCCCCTCCTCCGGAGGGGGTGGGGGTGGGTCCGCACTCCGCACTTCGAACTCCGCACTTTTCCAAAACGAGCCGCCGACGGATTTCACCATCGCCGCCGAGCGCGAAAACGTGCGCGTGGCGATTCAGGAATTGCGGCGCAACCTCGGCCGGCGGCAGCCGCTCATCATCAACAACAAATCCGTCACGACGAGTGAGTGGTTGCCATCGCTGAACCCGGCGAACCAAAAGGAAATCGTCGGCTATGCCGCGCAGGCCACAATCAGCGAAGCAGAATCCGCCCTCGCCTCGGCGCGCGCGGCCCAACCGAAGTGGGCGCGAATGGCTGTGGAAGAACGCGCGGGAATTCTCGAACGCACTGCCGCACTCATGCGACGCAACAAGGCCGCGCTCACCGCGCTCGAGGTTCTTGAAGCCGGAAAAAACTGGACTGAGGCCGATGGCGATGTGGCCGAAGCGATTGACTTCTGCAACTTTTACGCCGCCGTCATGCGCGAACTCGGTCGGCCCAACCGCACGCAACACGTGGCGGGTGAATCGAATTTCCAGTACTGGTGGCCGCGAGGTATCGGCATCGTCATCGCGCCTTGGAATTTCCCGCTCGCGATTCTCACGGGAATGACGGCTGCGGCGGTCGTGGCCGGAAACGCGGTCATCATGAAACCGTCCGACCAGACTCCGCTTATCGCGGGACGGCTGATGGCGTTGCTCATCGAAGCGGGTCTGCCGCCGGGCGTCGTGAATCTGCTGACCGGGCCGGGCGGGAAAGTTGGGGCGCACCTCGTCGCGCATCCACAGATTGACTTCATTGCGTTCACCGGCTCGAAGGAGGTCGGATTGAAGATATGGGAGACTGCAGGACGCACGTTGTCCGGACAGACGAATCTCAAAAAAGTCGTCTGCGAGATGGGCGGAAAGAATTGCCTCATTGTGGACGGCGACGCGGACCTCGACGAAGCGGTGACGGGCGCGATTCATTCCGCATTCGGGTATCAGGGCCAGAAATGCAGCGCACTTTCGCGTCTCGTCGTGCTGGCGGACAATCATGATCGGTTCATGGAGCGACTCATCGCGGCGGCGAGTTCATTGCGGGTTGGACCCGCGGAAGTGCCGGGCAACATCATTGGCCCGGTCATCAACCGGCACGCGCAACAGCGGATCCTCGGCATCATCGAAACGGGCAAGACCGAAGCTAAACTCGCGTGGCAGGGCCGCGTGCCTGACGATCCAAACGCATGCTACGTGCCGCCGACGATCTTCGCCGATGTGAAGCCGGGCGCACGTTTGTTCCGCGAAGAAATCTTCGGACCGGTGCTGGCCGTAACCCAAGCGAAGGACTTCGACGAAGCGTTGGCGCTCGCGAACGACAGCGAGTTTGCGCTGACGGGCGGGCTTTATTCTCGCAGTCCCGTTAACATCGAGCGCGCGAAGACTGAATTTGTCTGCGGAAATCTTTATATCAATCGACCCATCACCGGCGCCATTGTCGAGCGGCAACCATTTGGCGGATTCAAGATGTCCGGTGGGGGCACGAAAGCGGGCGGGCGCGAATATCTGCAAAACTTTCTCGTGCCTCGCGTAGTCACCGAGAATTGTTTGCGCCGCGGATTTGCGCCAGCGGACGAAATTTGATCATCCGATTGGTGACGCAACCAGTTTGGCGTCGTCCACCTCCACGCCGAGTCCAGTGCCTTGCGGAACGGCCAGCTCGCCGCGCACAACATTGAACGGCTGCTGAAGAATGCTGCCGGCTAGAAACTGCGGTCCGTTCAATGCCGCCGGATATTTCAAATCATACGCGCCATAGACGGCCAGACACGCCGCCAGGGACAAGTCGGGATCAGTCAATCCGCTGCCCAGAAACATCAATCCGGCATTTTGGAGAATCTCAACCTGCTGCCGCGCCTCGGTGATGCCGCCGCAACGCGCGACCTTCATCGCCACGCCGTCCAGCAGGCCGAGCTTGATGAATTCCTCAAGTTCCACCGAAGACACGACGCCTTCATCCATGATGATAGGCAACGCCCCTTGCTTTTTGAGCCGTTGGTATCCGGTGAGCCGGTTGGCGGGCAACGGTTGTTCGAGCACGGGCACGCCTAACCCGGCGAGTTTCGGCGCGACGGCCAGAGCCGTGGCTTCGTCGTAGCCGCCGTTTGCGTCAGCCCACAGAAAACCGCCGGGTGCGAGCCGCTTCACGATGCGGCAAAGTTCCAAATCGAATTTCGGGTTGGGCGCGACTTTCACGTTGAAATGTTTGTAGCCGCGCGCGGCACCGTCGGCCACGACCTTCTCGACTTCATCGAGCGACTGAACGTTTACCGTCCAACTCAATGTGATTTTGTCGCGGCCTTGTTTGTTCCAGCGTTGCGCAGCGCTCTGACCCAGCAGTTTTCCGGTGAGATCGAAAAGCGCGAGGTCCACGCCCGCCTTGCAGATCGGCTGGCCGGTGGAAAACGACGGTGCAATGATCTTGTTCATCGCCGCGCGAATCGCCTCTTCGTCGAATGGATCGCGTCCGATCAGTTCCGGCGCGAGGTAATTCGTGATGGTCGTCTGAACCGTTTCAATCGTTTCGTAACTCCAGCGATGCGTCGGCACGCTTTGCCCCCAGCCCGCCGCGCCGTTGTCCGCCGTGATTCTGATGACGACCGATGCGCGGCCCGCTGGACGGCCTTTCGGTCCCTCCAGGAATTTGAACCAGCCCACCACCGGATAGGTCACCGGAAAGATTTCGATGCGGGCGATGGCGGTTTTCATCATGCTTTGGCCCCGTTCCTGGTAGATTCCTGGCGAAGGCTGGAATTCAGCGCGCGCCTGTCGCCACCTTCAAGAATTTCAGCCATTGTTCGCTGACGGCTCGCGGCGGCCACGAACTCTTCAGAAGGCAGCTTCTCCCAAGTTAGAGACAGGCGCGACGTCTGTCCTACGCGATAGGCCATCACGCAATCGGTAGTTTCCACGGCGCGCGATAGGGTTTGTTGACCCACTTCGCCGTCTCGGCATCGCCGATGATTTCTTCTTTGGTGGGGTCCCACTTGAGCTTTTTGCCCGTGCGGATGGAGACGTTGCCTAGGTGGCATACCGTCGCGGAGCGATGTCCGATCGCCACGTCGCAAATCGGCAGCTTCCGGCTCTTGATGCATTCGAGCCAGTTCTGGTGATGTTCCTTGCTCGCAACGAGCCGCACATCGCTGTCTTTGAGCGGTTCCTCGAAGATCGTGTCCGGCCAGACGCGAATGACGCCGCGGTTCACATAGAGCAGGCCTTTTTCGCCTTCGAAGATGCAGCCGTTGAAATCCTGTTTGCCATCGAGGACTTCCAATGCCTGCTCCTTCTTCTCCGGCAACAGATCGGCCACTTTGATTTGCGGACTGCGGCATTCCACGATTACCCCGTTGGCGTACTTGTAGGTGATGCCGAACTTGACCGGTGTCTCGAAACGCTTTGCCGGATCGAACTCACCTTTGCCATCAATCTCCACCGGCCCGCTCTCGTCCATGCCCAACGCCCATTGCGTGATGTCGAGATGGTGCGCGCCCCAATTCGTCATTTGTCCACCGGAGTAATCCCAGAAAAAGCGGAAGTAGTAATGGACCCGCTGCTTGTTGTAGGGCCGCCACGGCGCGGGGCCGAGCCACAGGTTGTAATCCAGTTCCGGTGGCGGCTCGGAATCGGACACGAGCGGGTCCTTGGTCCAGTTCACACCGGTCAAACCGACGAGCACGCGTTTGATTTTTCCCAGCCGACCGTTGCGAACGTATTCGGCGGCCTTGAGAAACTTGCTGTCGGAGCGTTGCTGGCTTCCCGTTTGAACGATGCGCTTCGTGCGGCGGGCGACTTTCACCAGCGCCTGGCCCTCGCCGATCGTCAGCGTCAGCGGCTTCTCGCAATACACATCCTTCCCCGCTTCGCACGCGTGAATGGCCGGGAGCGTGTGCCAGTGATCCGGAGTGGCGACCAGTACTGCATCAATGTCTTTGCTCTCCAACAACTGGCGGTAGTCCTTGAACGCGGCACACGGACGTTTGTTGGCATCCTCAACGCGTTTCTTTGCTTTGGCCAAGTGCTCACTGTCCACGTCGCAGACGGCGACGGCATTCTTCAAGAGCGCGCCGAGATTGCTGTTGCCCTGGCCGCCCATGCCGATGAAACCGATGCGCATAAAGTCAGAAGGGTTTTGCCCACTCTGCGCCAGCGTGCGGTTCAAAAACAGATTAGGCAAGGCGAGACCGGCGCCGACGCCAAGGGAGGCATTGCGCCCGGCGCGGAGAAACTCACGACGGGAAATGGTGCGCTTATTCATGCGGGCTTTATGCGTATTCTGGAAAGCCCTGTCAACCCAGTAGCACGGGCACCTCCAGTAGCACAGGCTTCCAGCCTGTGAAGCAGGCCAGCCCTCCAGGCTGGCTTGAGGAAGCGCAGGCAGGATGCCCCACACTACTTCACAGGCTGGAAGCCTGTGCTACTAACGCGGTAGGTAGCGAAAATTTTTGACACCCGTCATTCAAGCTTCAAAACTGACGGATGTTGTTTCGCCGATTCGTCGCAGCGACAGTGGCTGCGTTACTGATTACATTCGCCGAATTTGTCGGCCTCTCTTCGACAAACGCCGCTTTCGACCCGCCAGAGCTTTACCTAACCTGGCAACGCGATCCGACGACGACCATGACCATCCACTGGCTCACCGTGGGCGAGGCCACCTCCGCTGCGCACTTTCGCCAACGCGGTCAAGCGAACTGGCAAACTACCTCCGGCACAAGCCATCCTCTTCCCGCCACCGACCGCTTGGTCCACACCGTCGAGTTGACGGGCCTCACCGCCGGCACGAACTACGAGTTCTGTTTTGCTCCGGGCGAAAAAACTTTTCAGTTCCGCACCATGCCCAAGAACCTGCGCGCCCCGCTCCGCTTCATCGAAGGCGGTGACGTTTACCACAGCCGGGAATGGATGGATGGGATGAACCAACTCGCCGCGAAGTTTGACCCCGCCTTCGTGGTGATCGGCGGCGACCTTGCCTATTCGATGCGCAACACCAATTCCGCCGAAAGCGTGAGCCGCTGGTTTGACTACTTCGATTCCTGGAAACGAAACGCGGTGACGCCGGACGGGCGGCTGATCCCCTTGCTCGTCACACTTGGCAACCACGAGGTCGCCGGTTACTGGGGCAAGACTCCTGCGGACGCGCCGGGTTTTTACGCGCTTTTCTCCATGCCCGGCCCGCAAGGCTACAACGTTCTCGACTTTGGAAAATATCTCAGCCTGCTCCTGCTCGACTCCGGCCTCACGCATCCCATCGGCGGCGCGCAAAGGGATTGGCTTCAAGCCACGCTCGCCCGCCGGCGCAACGTCACGCACGTGTTTCCCTTTTATCACATCCCCGCCTATCCCTCGCGGCGACCGGAGGAAGGCGGCGAAAACGGCCCACAAACAGAGCAGGCCCGCGATCTTTGGTGTCCGTTGTTCGACCGATACGGCGTCAAAATCGTCTTTGAACATCACGATCACGCTTTCAAGCGGACGTTCCCACTCCGCGCCGGCAAGATTGATCCGAAGGGAACGATTTATCTGGGCGACGGTGCGTGGGGCGTCAATGTGCGTAAAGACGATTTGGAGCATCCGCGCTGGTACATGGCCCGGACTGAATCCGTGCGGCACTTTTACCTCGTCACGCTTTATGCCGATGCCCGCCACATTCTCGCCATCAACGAGCAGGGCCAGATCTTCGATGAAGTTTATCAGCGCGTGAAGTAATCGGATTGCCCAGGGCTCCCAAACCTTCCTGGACAACAATCAATCTTTCCGCCACGATTCCGACCGCCGCTCAATGAACTCCCGCGACTTGCCCGCTGTATAGACCGTCAGCAAATAGCGCAACCGATATTTCTGACCCGCCGTATAAATGAGCGGCTCTTTGTCCAGCCTCTGCGTCGTCGAGAGATACGCGAACACAGGCGCGCGCAACGAATAGAAGTTGCCATCACCACGATCGTTCTTCGGATGGCCGAACAGGACGAGCATGACCTCTTTGCCGTCCACTGGACCGGAGACACTCGTCCACTTCGCAGGAATCAGATTGCGCGAGTCGGCGCCAGTGTAAGGCGCGTTTTCCGAATTCTGGAACAGGACCGTCCTATCCAACGATTGCGGCAGGCGCATGCCCAGGCCGTTGTATTGCGAACCGAACTCTTCCAGGCGTGGAACGTTCTTGCCGACTTCGAACGCCGCGTCCCATCGCAAGGCAACTTCCTCGTTCTTCTCGTCCACCGTGAGCGTGAGCGTCCGGTTCTCGATGAGAAGCGCAGCGGCGGCGGAGTCCGCAGCGTGGCGGTTGGTGAAAGCCACCCAGTGAATCAACTGCGTGAAGGAGGCTTCCGGCAATCCGCCCTGCCCTTTCCCGACCTTGTGCGAGACGAGGCGAACCGAGTTCTCGATGCCCGGCGCGCCGGTTTCCTCCCAGAAATTCACGCCGTTCATGCGGATGGCATACATCAACCCGTGATGATGCAGATGATCGGCGGGCGCATCGCGCAGCACGTTTTCGCCGCGCAGCGTGTAGAGTTCGCGCACGTAGGGCTTGAACTGGTTCGTGGCGAACACATAGACGAGCAGCGGACGACCGTTGTAGAGCCACTGCAATTCACCTTTCTCTACATTCACGACCTCGCTCAATGTCGTTTGGCGCGAGGACCCGGAGTCATCGGCAGCGCCAAGGGAAAACCGCAGGCAGAAGAGCGCCAGTGAAATCAGAATTGTTCGATTCATAAGCTGACCATACTTGTCCCCGGAACAAGAGCCTTGATGCAAATCAATTGTTGGCCACCGTGAAACGCTGACTGCGACAAGCAATTGCGCTTTCCTCCAGAGCGCGGGTGTGTTAAGGTTCGCTCAACAGAATCAATCCGCTTGCCATGCACATGCGCCGCAATTCCAGAGCTTTGGAGGAATCAATCGGAGCAGTCCACCCGGCGTTCACGTTGATCGAGTTGCTGGTCGTCATCGCGATCATCGCCATTCTCGCTGCCATGCTGTTGCCGGCGTTGTCGAATGCGAAGCTCAAAGGTCAGGCGATCAACTGCACCAGCAACCTCAAGCAGATGGGCCTCGCGCATTTCATGTACGTGAACGACTTCGGCAAGACCGTGCCCTACGCGCAATATCAGGACCTGTGGATGCGGGCCTACCTCGAGCATCATGCCAATGTGAACAAGGTCCGACTCTGTCCCCGCGCGTTGGAAAATACGCCACCCGCTTCGCGTAAATCGCTGTCCGCCCCCGGCGCCGCCGGCATGTTTGCCGAGTGCGGTACGCTTGACGAAGCCTGGCTCTGGCCGACCAACGGAGTTTGGGGTGGCTCCGGCGCCCGCGGTTATCATGGCAGTTACGCCTTCAACTCCTGGCTCTACGCCGGCGGCTGGCCTTCCGATTGGGCGGACGAGAAACTCGCGTACAAAAAGGAATCAGAAATTACTTTCGCGGCGACGACACCGGTATTGGGTGATTCAGTTTGGGTGGATGCCTGGCCCAAGGCGGATCAACGTCCGTCTTTCAATTCCTACTTCGGCTGGAATGATGGTGGCATGGGGCGATACCTCATTTCGCGCCACGCGGCCAGTGCCTCGGCTTCGCGCGCCACGGCTGCGGCCAACACGCCGTTGCGCGGCGGAGTGAACCTGGTCTTCGCCGACGGCCACGCCGAGCTCGTGAAGCTTCCGCGGCTGTGGCAATTGACGTGGCACAAAGGCTACGTCCCGCCGGCCAATCCGCC
>CAZNOE010000060.1:0-15550 GCA_964574525.1 uncultured Bifidobacteriaceae bacterium | reverse complement strand
AAGTGCGCCTGGCCTCCCCGCGATCCATCAATCGAATCGCCTTCTCAGTCAGCGCGCGGCGAATGCATGTGTTGATGACGCGCTGGTCATCTGCCTGTGTGCCCGGGCCGTATGCCAGGGCCAGCCGGGCCGCAGTGGCTGCCACCCCTTGCTTGCGGGCGGCATGACAGATCGCTTCGCCGCAGCGTTTGGCCTCGATGTAACAGGAGCGGATATGATCGGTGTTGGTGGTGCCGATCTGCGTTTCACGATAGGGCGGATTCAGCAAGCCGCTATAAACTTCACTCGTGCTGACGAAGAGAAAACGTCCCCCGGTTTGCAATCTGGACAGCAATTCGAAAGTCGCGGCCGTGTTCAGCTTGAGCGTGGCCAGCGGATCCTCCATGAACTTGCCTGGTTGGCCGTAACCGCCGGCATGGAGGATGAGCGACGACGCCGGCAAGGCGCGGCAGGCCGGCGGGTCCTGCAAATCGGCGCGCACCATTTCGAACCGTTGATGGTGGAGTATCGCTCGCAAATGTGCCGGCGGCTCGCGCCGCATCACCGCGTACACTTTGGCCGGAGCATGTGGGCCATCGGCAAGCTCCCTGAGTGTAGCTAAAAAGTAGGTCCCGATGATACCCGAGGCGCCGGTGAGCAGCACAGTTTGTCCGGCGATCTTGTCCACCGGCAGCGCGGCCAGCATCGCGCGGGCGTCTTGTTGGATGACGTCCTCAGCCATCGAGCACATTCGTGATCTTGCGGCGCAGGCTCGGAGAATCAAATCCGCAATCGGCCTCGTGGTCGGCGAGTTTACCGTAATTCGTCAGAAAACGATACGGCACGCCAATGTGAGTCAGGCTGAACGGATGCGGATGCAGGGCGGCCGCGATTTCTGATGCCAGCGTGCCCTCGTAAAACGGCTCCACGCAGACAATCTTGGGATGCGCGTGTCGGGCGAGTGTCGACCGGTCGAACGGTGCCAGCGTCGCGTAATAGAGCACCGTCACATCGAGCCCCTCCACCGCTTCCAGCACCACGTCTAGCATCTGCCCCGCCACAATCACCGTCGCCTTGGCACCCTGGCGCTGGACGGACGCTTCACCGAACTTGACCGCGACGTTCTGTTTGTGCGCGCGCTCGGACAACCGGAAATAGGTCGGGCTGCCATTCGCATAGGCAGTCCGGAACAAGGCATCGAACTCGGCCGGGTTGCCCGGCGCCGCCACCTGCATGTTCGGCAGGTTTTTCAAAATCGCCACGTCTCCGGGGCAATGATGTGTGCATCCGAGGGAGGCGTAATCGAACGACGCTCCTACGCTGACAAAATTCCCACCGAGTTGCTGATAGCAAAAGTCGTTCTTCAACTGTTCATAGGCGCGCTCCACCACGAATGGCGCGATGCTGTGAAAAATCGGGATCAATCCTTCTCGCGCCAGGCCCGCCGCGAAGCTGACGGTGGCTTGCTCCAGGATGCCGATGTTGATCACACGGTCTGGATAGTTCGCGAACGCGTTGCGAAAGCCAAATACCCCGATGTCGCCCAGCAGCAATATCAGGCGGCTGTCCTGCGCCAGCAACGATTCCACCGTGGCGACAAATTGCTGGCGGATGTTCATGTCAGTTGCGCAAGCAAGGCCTCGAGTTCCTCGGGGGCCGGCGCTTTGTGATGCCAGGCGGGATTTCCTTCCATAGGCGGACAGCCGCGTCCCTTGATGGTATTGGCGATGAGCATGTGTGGTTGGTCGGCCGCCACCCGAGTCAATGCCCGGTGAAGCGCTTCGTAATCATGACCGTCAACCGTTTCCGCGACCCAGCCAAAACTGGTGAATTTTGCCGCCAGATCACCCATCATCAATGCGCGGTCCGTCGAGTGATTGTAGTCGAGAATGCAGCAAAAATTATCGAGCCGATGATTGGCTGCGAGCGAAGCAGCCTCCCAGATCGCTCCTTCATTCGCCTCCCCGTCACCGATCAGACAAAACACCTTGCGGTCGGATTTCTTCAACTTCAACGCGTAGGCCATGCCCGCAGCCATCGGCATGCCGTGCCCCAAGGACCCGGTTGAAGCCTCCACGCCCGGGACCTTGGTGCTGTCGGGATGTCCCCCCAACGCACTGTGATACGAGGCGAACGTTTTGAGCTTTTCTTCGGGAAAGAATCCTTTGCTGGCCAGAATAGCGTAAAGGGCGAGGCTCGCGTGGCCTTTGCTTAATACGAAACGGTCACGATCTTCGGAACGCGGGTGGCCCGGATCAAAGCGGAGTATCCGGTCGTAGAGCACCCACAAGATGTCGAGGATGGAAAAGGCGCTCGCTACATGCCCCTCACCGGCAGCTGTCGCCGCGCTGAGAATTTGTCTTTTTAGTTGGACAAGCGGATCGTGGTCATTCACCGTTCAACGGCAAGAATAAGTGCCGCGTGTGGAATATCGCAACGAGTTTTTTCTTCAATTTCCCTCCTCAAACCTCAATTGTTCTCCGGGCAAATCGTGAAAGAATACCGGCTTTTGCCCGCCGCCGTTAGGTCAGCATGAAACTATTGTTCATCATTGATAACCTGCAGTTTTTTCGGGACGTGTTTCGCAGTTCCATTCTGCCGCGGCTGCTTGCTGACCCGGACGCGGTTGTGGCCGTGGCCACGACCTACCATCCAGACACACTGCTTCGCGAATTCCAACATCCGCGCTTGCGCGTGTATCCGCTCACTATCAAATGGCCATCGCTGCCGGCGACATTGGCTTATTCTCTCGCCAAGGACATTTACACAATCGAGCACCCCGAGGGCAGTTTCACCCAAAAGCGTCTGACCGAAGCACGGCAGTCCGGTCGGCGCAGCCTGGCTTTGCGTCTCGGCTGTTCCCGCGCGCTGCGGAAGCTGGCGATAAGCTCTAAACGGTTGACGACTCTGGCTGAACGTTGGGGCGGCGACCGGCAATTTGGAAGAATCCTGGACCAGGAAAAGCCGGCGCTGGTGTTTTTCTCCACCATGCTGCCCGGAGCGGGTGAATGGTTGCGTGCTGCCCGCCGTCGCGGTGTCCCGCTGGTGCTCAGTGTCGCTGGCTGGGACCATCCCACCTCCAAGGGGCCGCTGCCCGTGGTTCCCGATTACTCGCTGGTTTGGACCGAAGAAATGCGCCGTGAGATGGAGCACTATCACGGGCTGCCGTGCGAACGCATTTTTCCGGTGGGCGTCATTTACTTCGAACGTTATTTCCAAACCGAGGCGCTCATGACTCGTGAAACTTTTTGCGCTTCACTCAACATTCCAGCAACCCACAAGCTGCTGCATTATGCGACGGGCGACAGCAAGCTGATTCGCTGCAATCAGGAGTTCATCCGCGTAATCCAGCGACTGATCGCGTCAGGAAAACTCGGGCAGCCATGCCATCTGCTCGTCCGAGTAAGCCCGAAAGATGTCTTCTCGCTCTACCGGGAATTTGAAGGCATGCCGCACGTCACGGTGCAATATCCCGAAGGCGAAGGCACGCTCTATGGCGGACACAAATGGCTTCCGGGACCAGGCGAAGACCACGAGCGCGCCTCGACATTGAAGAACAGCGACGTCGTCTTGAGCGTCTCGTCATCCATGATGCTCGACGCCTGCTGTTTCGACGTGCCAGTCATTAACCTCGCCTACGACGCCGGTATGTCTGTCCAGCCTTGGGAGTCCGTAAAGCGTTTTTTTGCGTATGCGCACTGCCAACCGGCTCTCGCCGAAAATGCGACTTGGCTGGTACACAATGACGAGGAATTGTTCCAAGCCCTCAAAACAACGTTGATTACTCCCGAGGCCAAGCGTGCTGAGCGACGCCAGTTGTTAGACCGGCTGGTGGGTTTTACGGATGGAAAATCACAGGAGCGCTGGGTGGAACAGATCACGGCTATCGGCAAACAGCACAGCCGCTGACACGTTTATCAAGCAAGATGGCGTACCGGTAATCGCCATGCCCCGTGCTTTCTCGAAGCTCCGCCAATCGGCGTCCAAACGCGCCTCAACCTTGATTTTTCCGAAACCGGACGGGCGCTGATCCGCGGCCAGATCAAGGCGTTGGACGAATCGAAACGAGGCTGAAAGATGATCCGACATTCAGGAAATTCTGACAATCTCGGTCTTGGAAAGAAGTTCGGCCATGACGACCAGATCAGTTCGGGCGTGTGACATCTTTGGTGTAGTGCAGGCGCTTTTGGACGTAGGGGGTCAACTTCGCGACCTGCCGCGCAATCGCGCTAGACACGCCGGGCTGGCCGTAGATCGTCGAAGGAGCGTAACGCCCGTGCGCCAGTTGCTTCCGCACCGCGGACTCGATCACGTCCGCGCGCGGCTCCACGCGCCGGACGGAGGGTGGCCACTCACGACCATCCTGCCGCGAACCGACGAGCACCACGGGCGTGCCTAGGAATGAGGTTTCGCGCACGAAAGAGGAAGAGTTGCCAATGCAGCACGCGGCGTAGTTCAATAGCGGAAGATAGACTTCCGGCTCGAGGTTTTTATAGGCATGCAGCGGGAAATCGTGGTGAAACTCGCGGAAGCGCCGGATCGCCTTCGATATTCGGTCAGACCCGGCGTCGATGTTCGGCCAAAGCAGCACGGTCTGCGTCCCGAGCTTCTCGATGACCGTCAGAACCTCCTTCATCTCATCCTCCTGATGCCCATAGTCGGTCGTCACCGGGTGAAAGAGCGCCAGCAAAAAGGGCTTCGCGAAATCAATCGGCATACCCACACCGTAGCGGGTGAGCACGTCGCCGCGTAGTTGCTTCTTCGCCTTGGCCACCACATCGCAGCACGGACAGCCCAGTGCAAATACCGTCGCCGGGTCCTCACCCATCGCGATGAGGTATTCGCCCGCGCGCTTCGTCGCTGGGAAATGGTAATGCGCCAGCTTCGTGATGGCATGGCGGGTGGATTCGTCAACCGAGCCAGACACCTCGCCGCCCTGAAGATGGATGACGCAGAAGTTCTGATAAACCGCCGCCACCGTCGCCGCCAGCGCCTCGTAGCGGTCGCCGATCACCAGTACGAAATCGGGCTTTAGGCGCTGGAACTCGGACGCGAACTCGATCACGCCCAGACCGATGGCCTTGGTCATGGTGATCGGCACCGAGCCTTCAACTTCCAGATAAATCTCCGAATCCACACGAAAACCATGGGACGCCACTAGATCGCGGGCGCGTCCGAAGCGTTCGAGCAACATCGTGCCCGCGCAGACGGTCAGCAGCTTTACGTGCCGCTGGCGTTTCAACTCGGCCATCACCGGTTCGAGCCGGCCGTAATTGGCGCGATCCACGAGGACAACAGCGATTCTCTTCATGCTATGTGCGGACCAAACGGAGGAACTCTTACAACCTCCGCGTAATGCCGCGCCAGTTCTAATTCCACCGGGTCGTCAATGTTGAAGACCAATCGGTCCACAATGTATGGCACGGTGCGCGGCGTGAAAATCGTCGCATGCTCCATCAGGCAACCGCGCGTCAGAGTGTAACAAACACCGTTCCGGCAATAGAGCGGCGCGAGACTTTGGCGCGCCTTTACCGTCGCGCCAATGGGATCATAAAAACCGAGCCAGTCGTGTTCGAGCTTGAGGATTTTGTGCGGATGATATTTGGGATTCACCGGGCTGACCGCCACGACGGAATCCGCATTTTCCCTGGCGAGTAAATCCACGCACGCGGCTAGATCAGCCGGCTGACGAAACGGGCTGGTTGGCTCCGCAATCAACAAGACGTTATAACGGCAACGGTCCCGGCTCTCCATCTCACGCACGGCATGCTGCATGGTTTCGATCGCTCCCGCGCTGTCAGTGCTCAACTCCGGCGGACGAAGAAACGGGGCGGCCAATCCATGGCGCTCCGCTTCGATCGCATAATCCGGCGAATCGGTGGAAATCACCGAACGATCAATCCAATTGCTTTCCGGCGCGGCCAGCGTCGTCGCGGCCCAGCCGATGAGTGATTTTCCAGCGATGGGCTGGAGATTCTTGTGCGGAATCCCTTTGCTCCCGCTTCGGGCGGGAACGACGGCGAGGATGCGGAGTCCGTGGCGCATGATCAGAGTCGGCAGCTCTGCCCGGAGGCGGCGCTTTGGCGGCAGAGGTCGAGCATTTCCAGAACTGCTAGGCCGTCGGCGACGGAGCAACTTGGCGTCGGCTTTTCACCGCGGATCAGCGCGACGAATTCCCGCGCGGCGCCCAGAAACATCTCGTTGCGTTCGCAGTTGAAGGGTTGCGTTTGCCAGGTTCGCTCGCCGGTCTTGCCAAGTTTCACGTTGTTGTCCTCGTAACTCCAGACGAGCGTGCCCGCTTCGCCGACGGCGGTAATGCTCCGCTCGTAAGGCCGGCCAATCAGGTCGAGATGCAAGTTCACGCGCAGGCCATTCGCATACCGCACCAGAATGTCCACGTTGTCGTCAGTGTTGATTTCCAGGTCGGAGATTTTGTCAACACTCGCGAAGAGACTCTCCGGTTTGCCCAGCATCCAAAGCATCAAATCCACGAAATGGCTTTCATCAAGCAACGCGCCGCCGCCAAGTTCCCGGTTCGCCATGAAGAAGTCCTGGTACTTTTCCCACGGGTGCCAGTCCGCGAGGTGCGCGCTCATCACGAAACGCAGATGGCGCGGTGTCCCGATGTCGCCTGCGAGCAGCCGGCGCCGAAACTCAATCACCGGCGGCCACCAGCGATATGTGTAAGCGAGCAACACTCGATTCGCCACCGGCAACAGCCGGCGTGCCTCGGTCGCGTTGACCGAAAGCGGCTTTTCGCACAACACCCAGCGCGGTTGGGCTCGGATCACTTCCAACACCTGCTCCACGTGAAAAGCCGGTGGCGACGCAACCATGAACCCGTCGTAGGCCGCTGCATTGAGCGCGGCCGCCATTTCGGTGAATTGCCCTCGCACCGGCCCTTCCGCAGCAGCTTCGGCCACGCGATCCGCGCGCGGATCAAAGACGCTGATGATGCAACCGAGCTGACGCAAGTTGCGCGCGTGCCGCTTACCGGCGGACCCAGTGCCAAGGACAAGGATGTGTGGTGACTGATTCATCGCAGAAGGTCGGTCATCTCAATATACGCGTCCGGATCCACTGCCAATTCGAGCAAGCCCGGCGCACTCCGTGCGCACCAGAATTTCAAAGCCCGTTCCAAGCTTGATTCATTGTCAACTTGCCCAGTGACAAATCCCATCGCTTCAACGAGCTTGTCGAAACCCCGATTTTGCACACGCAACGGCGAAGTCGTCCAGCCTTGAGAAATCGCCCGACCACGCACGCTGCCGAAGAAACCGTCTTTCACCACCAGCACGAGCAATTTCATCCGATGCTCGGCCGCCAGCGCCAGTTCGCCAAGGAATGCGCGCACGCCGCCATCGCCGACCCACAGAACAACAGGCCGTTCAGGATTCGCCAGACACGCGCCGAGGGCAAAACCAATTCCCATGCCCATGAAACGTCCATTTGGCGTGCCGATGAGGGAGTGTTCGTCCGGCACTTTCAAAAAATGTTCTGCCAGCACTGTGAAGTTGCCTGTATCCAGCACATGCACTGCGGAAGGCAACGTCTGCTGCGCACGCTCCAGCGCAACAGTAACCGACCACGGCCAACGTAGGAATGCTCCTGTTATTCGGTCCCTCGCCGCCGCCACAACTTCAATGCCCCAACGATGCCTCGCGAGTGCGGCGCAAGCTTCCGCGATTCCTTCGCTTGAAAGATAGAGACGGCCTGCCCGTTCTGCCTGCGGAGGAAACAGGCTGCCTGTTCGCAGTTCGGCTTGCTCAACCTCGATCCAGCGGTCGCTGGGCGCGGCTGGATTGAGAATTTCACCGGCACGCAGCCCGAGGGTGATGACGATGTCGGCTTGAGGCAGGATTTGTTTTTCGAGTGAGAGTTCTTTGCCATCTCCCGTGTAAATCCCGGCTGAGTTGGTCTGGTCCTCGGGAATCAAGCCTTTGGCCGCCGGCGTTGTGAAAATCGGGAGGGTGAGGCTGGTCAGCAGTTTCCGCCACGGAGCGCGCAGTCCGCACGAACCAACGATCAACACCGGCCGCTGCGCTGTGCGAATGGCCGCGATGAGCGGCGCGACATCGTCCAGCTTCGGCGGGGACGTAGCAGCGGATGCGTTTTCGCCAGCGACCAATTCCACGTGCGCGGGACCTGGAAATTCCGTCTTCGCCATCGCCCAGCAGGCGTCCATCAATTCGGCATCATCGGCAAAGAAAAAATGCGCCTTGAGAAACTCCTCTACGACCCGCGAGTGATTCAGCCATTTGTGCCGCCGCGCTCCGCCGGCTGATGGCGGATACGCCTCCGCGACAGAAATCATCGGATTGCCTTCGTACGCATTGGCCAGCAGCCCGGAAGCAAGATTGATGAAGCCCGGGCCTTTGATCGAAATCGCGAGCGACGGCGAGCCGGTTTGGCGGCCCATGGCACCAGCCATCAGCGCGGCTGTAGTCTCGTGGCCGGTGGTGATGAATTTGACTCCGCGTCGCTCCAAGGCATCGGCCAGTTGCAGGCTGGCACCGCCGCCTGGTACGCCGAACGCGTGCGAGCCCCCAAGGCGGACAAAGCTTTTGGCGAAGGCTTCGAGATTCATTTCCTGTTCTACACCCTGAAGTGTTTGACGACCCTTTGCGCTGTGAACCGCAGCACAACGTCCAGCGCATCGGGACTGAATCCGCCGATGTGCGGCGTGACGATGACATTGGGATGGGTCTGAGCGTATCGCCAGAGCCGGGTGTCGGTGACGTTCGGCTCGCCTTCGACCACGTCCACGCCCAAGGCCGAAGGCGTGCCGGCTTCCAGTCCCGCCAACAGTGCGGCTTCGTTAACGATGGCACCCCGCGACGTGTTGATCAAAACCGCGCCCCGGCGCATCAGGCCCAGTTCGCGCGCGCCCAACAGGTTTCTCGTCTGATCGCTGAATGGAACGTGAATCGAGACGAAGTCAGAACTCTTGAGCACCTCATTCAATTCGGTCGGCTTTACTTGCGAAGGAAAGGATGTCAGGAACGGATCGAAGCCGAGAACCGGCATTTCAAAGGCCTGCGCGTAGCGCGCCATCCACCCGCCAATCCGGCCGCAGCCGATGATCCCGAGCGTCTTGCCGCGCAACATCACACCCGGGAATTGTTCCCGCTCCCACAGACCTTTCTCCACGTGATGAATCGCTCCGCGCAGCCGTCGCGCGCAAGCCATGAGCAACAGCCAGCTCAACTCGGCCGCGGGTGTCAGGGAATTCAACACTTCGCGCTGCCCGCGGAGCGTCAGCAAGGGAATGTTGCGCGCTACCAGCGCGTCCGCGTCAATGTGATCGGCGCCGGTCGTGGCGGTAATGACCAACTCCAACTTTGGCGCCCGCCCCAGCAACTCTTTGTCCAGCGGCACCTTCATCGAGGCGTCAAACCACACCGTCGCGTCGCCGATTTCACCTTGAACCGGTTGCATTTCGGACGGCACCCATTTCAGTGTAAAATCCGGACCCAACTCGAGTTGGATGGCAGATTGAAAATCGGGCGGGCCCAGGTAGAGCACTTTTTTCATGGCGCGCTGCCCATTACTAGTCATCGCGTCGAACAAGTCAAGTGACCCGGAAACGCCCGCGCGCGGCTTCCTGCACTTGAGCGAGCGAAATGGAATCGAGGCAGGGCACGACTTTGGTTTTGTCGCACGCCAGCGTGCGTAGTTTCAGGCAGGCGCACGGCGACGTAATAACTACATGAGATTTTCCGTACGGCCGCCACCGATCTGTTTGCGAGGGGCCGAACAGTACAACCGCTGGACAACGCACGGCGGCCGCCAAATGAGTCGGCGCCGAGTCCATGCCAAAGAAAAACCGCGCCTGTCGCAGCAGCGCCGCCAATGACAACAGACTCAAATCGCCGAGACGTGCCACCGGTTGTGATCGGGTCAGCGCCAGAACCCGCCGGGCTTTTTCCATTTCCTTTTCCGCCGGGCCGCACGTCATCACTGGCTGCCAACCTTCCGCTCTCAGCCAATCTATGAAGCCGGCCACCTTTTCATCATTCCAACATTTGAACAGCCAGCGCGAGGTTGGATGCACCACGACGAGGCGATTAGGAGAAATGCCGGCGCTCGACAGCCAGTTTCGGATTTGAATGTTCTCTTGCGGCGTCTCTGGGAAAAAAAACTCTGGATCGTAAGAAGGAAGTCCCATCTTCAACAGAAACGCGCGCTCATGTTCGATCACGTGCCATGAGCGGTTCGGCTTGCCGCCGTAGTTTGTGTACACGCGTGGCTTGAGGAAAAAACCGGCGGTTACCTGAATCGCCCAACGTTCGTGCGCCCGGCTGAGCAGCGCATACCACATCGCGCGGTCGCTCCAGGTGAAATCAACGAATAAGTCGTAGCCTCCCGTCATGATCTGGCGCGCCAGGCTGAGTTCAGCGCGAAGCCGGCTCATTCTTTTCCCCTTTCGGGGCGTCTCCAGGACGCGATGAATCCACGGAAAACCAACCAGTTCTTTCAATCCGTGCGTGACGAGCACGTCGAGTTGGGCGTCAGGAAAGTTGCGATGCAGCGCCCAAAACGCCGGCTGGCTGCAAATGACATCGCCCAGATGTTTGCTCTTCACCGCGAGAATGCGCCGCGGTGTCCCCGATTCAAAGCCAGGAACCAAATCGCGTCTGCCTCGCACGTCGGGTTCAATTCCTCTGGAGAAAGCCGTCATGCTCTTGCCATTTTTTCTCGCCGCTCCAGATGGCTTAGCCCGGGAAGCTGGACCAGACGCGTCACCATCGCGCGGAATTTCTCCGAGGGGAAATGCCAGTTGCCGCGCGACTCGCCGGTTTCGCCGTTGTAAAAAGTGATGGCTTGATTGCCGCAGAGGAGGGCTAGTTGAGTGCCGTGGCCGGTTTTGTAAATCTCACGCGTCTCGGTTCCCGGTGCCAGTGTCACCAGGACTCGTCCTTCGGAAAAAAGCACGTTGCAGATGCCCTGTCCGATTGGCCCGATGATCAGCGGCGCACGGCGGAACGCCACGATCTGGTCCTCCAACGTCCGCCCTTTGAATTCAAAAACATCCAGCTCACCCAGAATCGAACGGGCAATCCCAATGATCTCATCTTCGTTCAACAGGCGTTTGTCTGGCGCATCGCGTCGCGTTACAAAAATGGACCGCGCCGGCGACGGTGGCGCCGAGCGTTCGATGGCCGCGGCGCGGTCTCGAATCTCACGATAATGTTGCGGCGGCCCCAGCGCGTTCGTGCCGTAAACCATGGGAACATGGAACACACGCCTGGCGCGCCAGGTGCCTTGCGTTCCCTCCACAAGGCGATGGTCCGGGACATCCACCAGGCGCAGAAAATGTTTTTGCCAGCGCGCGTGGCCGGGCGCCACCAGGATGCGATAGTCGCCGTTTTTTTCGAGCCAGGACCGCGCCACCAACAATCTCGGCAAATGCTGGAGCAGAAAATGACCTTTGTTTTCATGGTTCCGGCCGGTGAGATGGAACAGAGGCGTCTCGACACGCCGGGCCAGCCACGGGATGGGTCGCCGCACTCTGACCGAATGAAGCCGTCGTTGATGCGGATAAATGCAGGGCAAAAAGAAACGCCCGTCCGGGAAAAAGATTTGCGCCTGATCGCCCACGAGAAAAACATCCTGCAAATCGGCCAGTGTAGCCGCGTCCCACGAATACTCGAACGGCGGAACCGGTCGGTCGTAAAAGAGCGACTCCAAGGTGTTTTCAAACCGGCAAGCGCCGGCCTGTTGCACGGGGAATTCCCCACGAAGGTTCGCCGCGGGAGGCGCGTCGGTCACCGCGACTTTGCGTCCCAACCCGTTCAGCAGGTTGTCGTAGCTGTCGTGCAGGAATCGCGGAAGGGAATTCACGTTGGCAAGGCGGCCGCATGCCCATTGCGCACGCGCTGCGCTGAGAGGCGGCGATACAAATCCGCGAGTATTTCGGCGCAATCGTCCACCGCCGGCACCGGTGGGCTGATGTGCTGTTGGTAATGCAGGATTGCCCGGCGGTATTCTTCCTCGCGTTGAAACCGCAAGACCCTGGCGGCGTAATCGCCCTCCCGTTCCAAATCAAACAAGCCTGGATGCTGGTCGCCGAGCACTGCGACGTTTCCCTCAATCCGGCTTGCGATCACCGGCACGCCGCACGCCACCGCCTGCAGAATCGCCAACGGCTGGCCCTCCCAACTCGAACAGAGCACAAACAAATCGAGCGTCTGAATCCACGGATGAATCGGGCGCTGGCTGCCCAGGAATTGAAATGTTTCCGCCAAACCGAGTGTGTCGCGCCGGGATGTCAGTTTGTTGCGCAAAGGCCCTTCACCGCAAAGCAGAAACCGGCCGCGCATCCCCTGTTTGCGCCCGGCCGCCCACATATCGAGGTTGGCCGCGTGGTTCTTCGGCGCGGTCAGTGACGCCACCGTGCCGACGAGGAATTCATCGCGCTCCAGATTCAACTGCGCACGCAGGGATGATCGATCATGGATCGGCCGGAAGCGCTCGGTGTCCACCGCGTTCGGAATCACGGTGACATTCGCCGGTTTCGCCCAGAGCACGGCGCAAATATCACGCCGCGTTTTCTCCGAAAGGGTGATCTGTGCGGACGCCAGGCGGGTCAGCCAACGCAGCATCCAGAGCCGGTGGGTTTTGCTCTCCTGGTAGGTTTTTTGGTGATGCATCACCGCGGGAATTCCGGCTCGCCACGCCGCCAGCACGCCGTAAACGTGCGCGTTGTAAACCTGCGTATGCACCACGTCAATTTCGTGTTCCTGCAGCCAGCGGCTCAGACGGAAAATCCCGGCGAGGTTCAATCGTTTGGAGGGCGCGATGGATAATGGGAACACGTCATGGCCCGCCTTCACCAATTCCTCGCCCACGGCACCGACGCTGCGCAGACACACTGCAACGAGCCGAACATCCGCCGGCATTCGCCGCATGAGTGCGGCTGCCAAATCTTCGGCCCCGCCAACCGGCATGGACAGAAAAACATGGGCGATCTTGAGCGCGGCCGGAAAGTCAACGCCGCGCGTTCGGTTTACCAGCCGTGTTTGGATGTCACTCATGTGTCGCAACCCGACAAACGGCTTCGCAAATTCAACCGGCAATTCCTTGTTTTCGCGCCATGCTGGTGAAAGCCCCGCGCTGCTGAAGCAATTCTTGAAAGGTGCCTTGTTCTACGATCCGACCCTGCGACAAGACGATGATCCGGTCCATCTTTGTGAGGGTGGACAACCGATGCGCCACACAAATGACCGTACGGTTTTCCTCCAGCCGATCAATGGCCGCCTGCACCTCCGCCTCGGCATGCGAGTCCAGCGAGCCGGTTGCCTCATCCAACACCAGGAGCGGAGCGTTGCGGATGAACGCACGTGCGATGGCCAATCGCTGGCGCTGACCCCCGGAGAGTGTCACGCCTTTTTCGCCAACCTGTGTTTCATAACCTTGCGGCAACATCAGAATGAAGTCATGAGCGAAGGCGGCTTTGGCGGCCATCTCGACTTCTTCCCGGGTCGCGCCCGGTTTGCCATAGGCAATGTTCTCCGCAACCGTCTCGTTGAAGAGCACAATCTCCTGACTTACCAGGGCCATGTAGCTGCGCAGATCGCTCAGGCGGGCTTCGCGCAAATCCAGACCATCCAACCGGATGGCCCCGGCGGTTGGATCGTAGAAGCGGAAGACCAGGTTGACGAGCGTGCTCTTGCCAGAACCACTTTCCCCGGCGATGCCGAGCTTTTGGCCACGCGGAATTTCCAGGGAGATGTCTTGCAACACCGGCGCGTTGCCGTACGAAAAGCCTACGTTCTCAAACACAATCGCGGAACGGAATCCACTGACCGGTTTGGCGTTGGGCTGCTCCTTGACCGTGGGCTGCTCGGCCAGAATGTGGGTCAACCGGTCCACGCCGATGCGCGTTTGTTGAAAGAGCACGTGCAACGCGGCGAGCTTTTTCACCGGTGTGTACAGGAAGATCAAGCCGGTTAGATAGCCGACCATGTCGTCAATCCGTCGCTGCTGATAAATGATGTAAAGCATCAACAACCCCACTCCCAGCATGGAAACGGTTTCGATGATGGGGTTGACCTGCTCGCGCGCGCGAACGGTCTTCATTGCGAAGTGGACGAGCCGCTGCGACATTTTGCGAAAGCGCTGCACGAGCATGGCCTCCAGTCCGAAGGCTTTGACGACGCGGATCCCGGAGAGGATTTCGACCAGAAAGCTGGACTGGGAGATGTTGGTGCCCCACCCAGCGGTGCTCGCCCGGCGCACCTTGCGTCCGAGCACGATGACCGGCACCACGCACAGCGGCACAAACAGCACCGCCCACAGCGTCAATTGCCAGTCCACCACGCACAGGGTCAGCAACACGACGACGAGCGTCACCGGTTCCTTGATCAAATCGCCCACCCCCAGACTGAGGCAACGTTGCAACATGCCGGTGTCGCCATTCACCCGCGTTAACAAATCGCCCATGGTGGAACGGTTGAAGAAGTCTAGGGACAGACCGCTGAGTTTCTCCAGCACGTCCCCGCGCAGGTCGTTCACTATCCGCTCGCTCACCCAAGAAAGGCAATAACTGCTGAGGTAGCCGCTGAAACCGCGCGCGGCCATCAATGCTGGCAGCAGCAGCAGACCGCCGAGACATTCCCGCCAATCAATCGCGCGTCCCAACCGAGGTAGCCACGGATCCGCGATGCGGTCGGTGATTTCTTCGCTTCGCGCCTTGACCGCCTTGAATTTCGAGGTCAATCTGGATGCGGATCTTGCGCCCGGCGCCGCGTTCGTTTCCACCGAGCTCGACGGCAATGACGGGGCGGTGGTGGTGGTGGCTGGCTCGAATGCGACCGCAGGAGCCATGCGACCGATCATCACCTTGGTGGCCCAGACAAAACTGGCGTTGGTCAATCCGAACAAAACGCCGAGCAACACGCCAGCGGCCAAGCGTGTCCAGTAACGGCGCAAGTAATGTCGGCCAAAGCCAAAGACCTTTCCGATGTTGCCCATGAACATTGACTATACTTTGGGGACATCCGAGTGAGTCAAATACATTGCGCGAACCTGCGCCCGCACCGGTCGCGCGGCGTTGCCGAAATACGGCTGTTTGACGGGAGGCGCAGACTATCTCACGGTAACCAGTCCTTCTTGCCGCGCTTTTTCCACAATCGCGGCGGCGATGAACTCATGGCCGAGAGGATGCAGATGTGCCGGATCCGAGAACAAGGACGCGAAGTCCGTTCCCTCGAGCATTTCCTTCATGGAAAGATGATAAACCCCTTTGCTGATCAGCGGCCGGACCAGATCGTCCAAACCGTGATTGTCGAGCGAAGTCCGGCCGGCCGCATCACGTTCGCGGCTTGCTTGGGTCAGCAACAGCATCGGGACGCCGCGCGCGCGGGCGAGTGCCACGCTTTCGGCCGTGTGCCTGCGGACACGCTCATCCCATTCGCGCAGCTTTTCCGGATTCTGGCTCGCCCACACTTCAGCGTCCGCGTCACTGGCGGCGGCGACATTCCGAACCTCGGCGGGAAGCAATTTCCAGAAAATCTGTTCGGTTTTCGCCTCGTAAAGCCGGCGGATGACCAGGCTTTTCATCAGCCAA
>CAZNOE010000059.1:0-15561 GCA_964574525.1 uncultured Bifidobacteriaceae bacterium | reverse complement strand
ATGCTCAAGACCTCGCCGAACTTTGGTCCACGGGCGCGAGCGCAGGAGCATTTGCTGGCGGCATAATCAACAATACCTATGCCGCTCATACACAACATTCCCATATCGAACCGCCTCGTCATCCGGCTCGCCGGCACGCGGGACCGCGAGGCGATCTACCGTCTGCGCCACGAGGTTTATGCGCACGAACTCGGCCAGCACGCGCCGAATGCCGGGGGACGGTTGAGCGATTCGTTGGATGACCTCAACACTTACATCGTCGCCGGATACGAAGATGAAATCGCCGGGTTCATCAGCATCACACCGCCGGCCGGCGGGCGCTTCTCGGTGGACAAATACATCCGACGCGGGGAATTCCCGCAATTGCGCGACGGCCGGTTTCACGAGGTGCGCTTGCTCACCGTCGTGCCGGCGTATCGCGGGCGGGACATCGCGTGCGCCCTGATGTATGCCGCGCTCCGGTGGATTGAGTCGCACGGCGGCGGGCGTGTCGTGGCCATTGGCCGCCGCGAAGTGCTCAACATGTATTTGCAGGTCGGATTGCGGCGGCTGGGGCGGACGGTCCACTCCGGTGCGGTAACGTACGAGTTGCTGGTGGCCTCGATTGCGGAATTGCGTGAACGGCTGGCGAAGCTCGTGCCGTTGGTCAATCGGTTGGAACGGTCCTTTGACTGGCGACTGGATTGCCCGTTTCGGAAACCGGCCCCATGTTTTCACGGCGGCGCGTTCTTCGACGCCATTGGGCCGGAGTTTGATCACCTCGAACGCCGCAACCAAATCATCAACGCCGACGTGCTCGATGCCTGGTTTCCGCCGTCGCCCAAAGTCATTGCCGCGCTGCAACAAGATTTGCCGTGGCTCTTGCGCACATCGCCGCCCACGAATTGCGAGGGAATGACACGCGTCGTCGCGCGCGTGCGCGGCGTGCCGGACGAATGCGTGCTGCCCGCCGCCGGTTCGTCCGACGCCATCTACCTTGCGTTCCGGCACTGGCTCAGCCCGTCATCGCGGGTTTTGATTCTCGATCCGACCTACGGCGAATACGCCCACGTGCTAGAAAAGGTCATCCGCTGCCGTGTGGACCGGATGTCACTTTCGCGCGCTGACAATTATCGCGTTGATCTCGAGGAATTGGAGCGACTGTCCCAACGCGGCGACGACCTCATTGCACTGGTGAATCCCAACAGCCCGACTGGCCAGCACGTGCCACGAGCTGATTTGGAGAAGGCGCTGCGTCACGTCCCCGCGGCAACGCGGGTGTGGGTGGATGAAACCTACGTGGAATACGCCGGGCCAGACGAATCGGTGGAGCGGTTTGCCGCCACAAGCTCGAACGTCATCGTCTGCAAATCCATGTCCAAGGTGTGCGCCTTGAGCGGCGTACGCGCGGCGTATCTGTGCGGCCCGGCTGGAATCATTGAAGAGTTGCGCGCCATCACTCCGCCGTGGGCCGTCGGACTGCCCGCGCAAGTCGCTGCCGTCGCCGCCCTGCAGGACCCGGATTATTACGCGGCGCGTTATGCGGAGACGCATTGCCTGCGCGCAGAGTTGGCCGAACAACTTGCGGAGTTTGAGGGCTGGGAAATCCTCCCCGGCATCGCGAACTTCCTGCTCTGCCATCTGCCCCCGGACGGGCTGGGTGCCACCGAGATTGTCAGGCGCTGTCGCGCCTACGGACTTTTCCTGCGCGACGTCGGCGCGATGGGAAGCAGCTTGGGCCAGCACGCCTTGAGAATCGCCGTCAAAGATGCCGAAACGAACCGGCGCATGGTGGAAATCCTGAAGCGCGTTTTGATTGGGCGGCAGGGCGCGGTCACCACACCCAAGGAACTGAGCGCGATTGTGGGTTGATTATTAACAGAATTCAGTTCAGAACAGCATCACTACAAAAGGGAATATGAAATACGCCGACATCCAGAAACTTCAGGAGGCGGGCCTCATCACGCGCGAGCAGCAGCAGAAAATTGTCGAGCACTTTCAGCTCAAGGAAGAGAGCAACAAGTTCCTTGTGATCATCTCGTTCATCGGGGCCGTGCTCGTGGTCGCCGGAATCGTCCTGTTGATCGCGGCGAACTGGAACGAAATCCCGCGCGGGATCAAGATCGCCGCTGGACTCATGCTCATGCTGGGAGCGCACGGCGGCGGTTGGTATCTGTGCGAAGTCCGGCAGAGTTATCGCAAAACCGGCGAGGCGCTGCACCTGATCGGCTCGGGATTGTTTCTCGGCAACATCGCGCTCGTGGGGCAGATCTATCATCTCGTCTCCCGCACGCCGAACGCGTTTCTGCTTTGGTGGCTGGGCATCGCCGCGCTGCCGTGGCTGCTGCGGTCGAAGGCTCATCATGTTCTGAGCCTGCTGGCCTTCGGCTTGTGGTTCGGCCTGGAAATCAATCAAGCGGACAGCGTGATTTGGTTCGACGACGAGAATCAGGTCCTGCTCTACGCGTTGCTGGGTTTGGTTTATGTTGGCGCGGGCTGGTGCTGCCGCCGGACCTCCTTCGCCGAATTCGCTTCCGTGACGGAAAAACTCGGCTTGCTGTTGTTCCTGATGTTCGCCTATCCGCTCACGTGGAAGGGTTTTCTCAGCGGTCATTCCTATCTGCCCGAATTCTCCCCGTGGATTTTTCCGGCCCTCGCCGCTTTCGCGCTGCTGCTCCTGGCGCTCGGCTTGAAGCACCTGACCGAACTGACGCGCCAATGGCGTTCGACTTGGGGGTTGGCGTTGTTGGGCGGAATCGGGCTGCTCGCCGGCGCACGCTATCTCCCGCGCGACCTGATCTTCGGCGGGCCGGGGTTTGGATTCTGGGAGCACTACACCGTGTACAATGGCGTCGCCGCGATCTCGCTCTTCGCCTTCTGCCTGCTCCAAATCCAGGTCGGCCTTCAGGAACGTTCGGCGGCGCTCGTGAACCTCGGCGTGGTGTTCATTGCACTGATCATCATCGCGGCCTACCTGAGTTTGTTCGGCTCGATGGCGGTCACGGGCGCGATGTTCGTCGTGTCGGGCGTGTTCCTGATTGTCTTTGGCGTTTACCTGGAAAAGAAGCGCCGGAGTTTGATGCGCCAGATCAAAGCGCCGGTTGCGTGAAGGAGGGCAAATCATGAAACGAAACATCTTCGTCCTCGTGCTCGCGCTGCAAAGCGCTTGGATTCTCGGAACGGCGTTCGTGCAGGAACGCGCGCTGGCCACGGGGACGGCGATTCTTCTGGAGACACGGCCGGTGGACCCGCGCGACCTGCTGCGCGGCGACTATGTGATTCTGAATTACAAGATCAGCGATGTGGCAACGAACCTCTTCTCGCCGCCGCTCACCCGGACTTTGAAAAACGGGCAAACCGTTTACGTCACTCTGGCGCAGCGGGGCGAATGCCACGAAGTCGTGCGGGCCAGCGTTGAACGCCTTGATGCGGGCAAGGACGAAGTGGTGTTGAAAGGCCGGAGCCAATGGTGGTGGAACAGCGCGCAACAGGGAACTGTTCACGTCGCCTACGGACTGGAGCAATATTACGTCCGAGAAGGCACGGGCAATCCGCGCGGCAAACTCACCGTGCAAGCCGTGGTGCCTGCGTCCGGCCAGGCACAAATCAAGCAGGTTTTTGTTGACGGCAAGCCTTATGCCGAAGCGATGAAAGCCAACCCGCATTGAAAGCAAGATGGGTGGTTGTTTCAAGCACAGCGCTTCAGTTATTGAGCTGGCGGTGGTTTGTGTCCATTCCGAGCTTTTGCCTGCATGGGTGGTTCGCTATTCATTCCAGACGTGAGCGAGCTTACCGTCATTCTCCAACGGGCCAATCAAGGCGACCCGCGCGCAGCGGATGAACTCCTGCCGCTCGTTTATGAAGAACTGCGCAAGCTCGCCGCGCAAAAAATGGCGCGCGAGAATCCGGGCCAGACCTTGCAAGCCACGGCGCTTGTCCACGAAGCCTGGTTGCGACTCGGCGGTGACGACCAGCCCGAATGGCAGAACCGCGCGCATTTCTTCGCCGCCGCCGCGGAGGCCATGCGGCGCATCCTCATTGACAACGCGCGCCGCAAGCTCTACCTGCGCCACGGCGGCGGCGCGGAGCGTGTGAACCTGGACGGCCTCAATCTCGCCGCGAGCATGGACGACGAGCAGTTGCTGGCGTTGAGCGAGGCATTGGATCATCTGGCCGAACATGACGCAGAGAAGGCGCAAGTGGTGAAGCTGCGTTTCTTCGCCGGTCTTACGAACGAGCAGGCGGCCAAGGTGCTCGGCGTTTCCGAGCCAACGGTGAAACGGCGTTGGGCTTACGCGCGGGCGTGGTTGTTTCGGGAGATGAATTCTTGATCTTCCTCGTCCTCGTTCTCGTCCTCGTCCTCAATGCCCTTTTGTTTTCGATTACGAGGACGAGGAGGAGGACGAGGACGAATCGGCAGGGTGGGGCTTGCTGCGCTGGGCGCTCTTGCCAAATCGCGTTCCCGCCCGCGCCCCCCGCCGCACATAAGCGAACGCCCCCAGCGCCACCACCAACCCCACCACGCCCAGACCGATGATGAACGGTTTGGGCGCCACGAGGCCAAGGTCCACGAGTAGATAGCTGCCCAGGCCGCAGCCCAACAATCCGCCGCAGAGCATCCGCCAGCGCGAGCGGAACGGCGCGAGCGTCGCGAAGAACAACGCAAAGCCCAGATAAATCCAGACGTCATACCGCACCAGCACATCCTCGCGATGTTCCCGCGCGTTCTCGAACAGCGCAGTGATCGTGTGGATGATGGCCAGCACTTCCAGCCACTTGCTCGCTCGACGCAAATCCAGACTCGGCGCGCGTTCCGTGAACAACATCAGCAGGAGGAATACGATCCCGTTCAGCACGATGGAATACGCTTTCTGCCGGTCTTCGTCGAAGTAACTCCACTGCTCCGCCGTCACGCCGAGCATCTTCAAGGTCGGCCCATTCAGCGCCACGACGTCCAATCCGACGACGATGGCGGCGAGCGCGATCAAATGGAACGGCATCGTCCAGCGCACGCGTCCGGCGCGCTCGAACGCGAGCGCCACAAACTCCAGCGCGCCCAGCGGCAGGCACCACAGCGCCATGATCTCGGGTTTCTGCTCCAGCCAGTTGAACGGGAGCAACGCGCTCACGTAGCTCGCCGCCGCCAGTGTTGCCGTCGTCCACGCAAAGCCAGTCATTTTCAACCGCCAAAGGCCGAACACCGATATGCACAGCGCGGTGAACGACGCCGCGAGCACTTGTTGGTTCGTGAACGAGTTCGGGAAAAGTTGCGTGATGTCCTCCGGAACGGTCGCGAGCACGTGAAGTTCCGCCAGCAAGGCCAGCGTGGCCGGCGCGATGGCCAGTGCCGCGCCAGCGAGAAAAGTTGCCGCCGGCAGACTTTCTTTCCAACGCCGCGCGAAATGTCCCGCGAGCAACAGCGCCGCCGTGAAGAACACCGGCAACACCCAGCGCCACGGCGCTTCCAATTCATCCCGCAGCTTCCAGACCGTGAGAATATTCGCCACGACGGTCAGCCACGTTGCGGCGGAGAGAATCGTTTGCAGCGGCGTGATGCGGCGCGCGTCAATGATCCAGTGATCTTCGTCTGCGAGCAGGCGGCGATGGATGATTTCCAGTTCGTCGCGCTCGTCGCGCGAGATGATGCTCTGGCTCTCCCAGAGGTGCGCCTGGTTCTCGTGCTCGCTGATCGTGCGGCGCAACAGGTCGTCGTAGAGCTTGGGCTTGAGCCGCACCGGTTCGCCAACGAGGAAGCGGCCCAGTTCGAGCGCAATCTGCTCGGCGCTCGGCCGGTCGGCGGGATTCCACGCGAGGCACGCGAGACAGATCGCCTGCAAATCCTCCGGCACGCCCACGGCCACTTCGCGCAAGAACGGCGGCGCCGTACTCGCGATGGCTTCGAGCACGTGGCTGATCGAATCGCCCGCGAATGGCGCTTTGCCCGTGAGCACCTTGAATATCAGGCTGCCGAACGAAAACACGTCCGACGCCGCGCCCAGCGGTTTGCCCAGCGCCTGCTCGGGTGAAGCGTAAAGCGGCGTGCCCTCGAACCCCCGACCCTGCCGGCTCGCTTCTTCGAGCGAGAGGGCGAGGCCGAAATCCAAAATGCGCGGCCGCAGGTCCGGGCCGACAATGACATTGTCCGGCTTGAGATCACGGTGAATCAATCCGCGCGCGTGGGCCACGGAAAGACCGCGCGCCACCTCGCGCAGCAGCCGCGCCTTCTGCTCAAAGTTGAGATGGTCGGCGAAGCGGTCGAGCGGATAGCCCTCCACAAATTCCATGACGATGGCCGGCGGATCGGTTTCATCGAGCACGGAAAAGACCGTGACCACGGCCGGATCGCCAAGCGCCGCGGTGTGGCGCGCCTCGTCGAGCACGCGCTGACGCACCTGCGCGTCCGCGCGAAGGCGCAGGACTTTGATGGCGACGCGACGATTCAACTTCTCGTCGTGCGCGGCATAGACGATACCCAGTCCACCCTCCCCAAGTTTTCGCTCGATGCGAAAGCCCGGCAATCGCGGCGACTCATCGTCGTGTTCCGGCGGCGGACGGCGCTCGCGTCCGCGCAACTCGCGCACGCGCAGCCCGGCCTGGATGCGCTCGCGCGCTTCGTGCCGCACGGCTTCCGGCAATTGCGCGACGAAATTCTCCACCTGTTCGCCAGTCGGATTCGAGACGCAGCGAAGGAACGCGTCCGCGTGCGCGGCGGGATTCATCACCGCCGTGCTTTGCGCCAACGCGGCGGGCATGACAATGCGGGCCGTCGGCTTGGGCGGCGGCGGATTCAGGAATTCTCCCGCGCCATCATGGGCGCGCAAGAGCGACTCAACCTCGCAGAAGAGCGCGGTGTCGTTCCCGCAACGCTCGGCAACCAACCGGGTCCGCGCCTCGCCGCGCGGCAGTTCAATCGCCTCGGCGAATACGCGTTCGGCGTTGGCGGGAGGTTCGTTCATCGCGGTTTGAATCCGCGCCAACGTAGCAACGGACAGAGATACGGGCTACGGCAAAGTTTTCGTCCTCGTCCTCGTCCTCGAATTCGATTACGAGGAGGAGGACGAGGGCGAGGAGGAAAGGGGGAAGCGCAAAAATATCTTAAATTCCCTGATCCGATTCAGGGTCCGTTCTCGCTTTGGGTTGATGAAGGGTCGAGCATCGGCCCGCACACAACGAAAGAAATACTATGAAACGAATCATCCTCACGGCTGGCGGGCTGGCGCTGCTCCTGGTGACCGGCTGTATTGTCACATCGGTCAACCCCCTTTACACGCAAAAGGATTTGGTCTTCGACCCGGCGCTGGTCGGCGCCTGGAGCGAGGGCGAAGGCAAGGATACCTGGGCGTTCGAGAAAGCCGGCGAAAAGAAATACAAGCTGCTTCACACCGACGAGAAGGGCCGAACCGGCACATTCGAGGCCCACCTGCTCAGGCTGGACAAGTATCAATTCCTTGATCTGCATCTGATTGATCCCGGCGAGAAAGAGGAATGGCAGATCAACGAGTTGGCGGCGGTGGCCATCATCATGCGTCCCGGGCACCTGTTCATCAAGGTCCCGCAAATCCAGCCAACGCTGCAATTGAGCCCCCTGCACGAGGACTGGCTGAAGAAGCTTCTGGAAAAAGACCCCACGGCGATTCAGCACGAGCGGATACAATTCGGCTCCGATAACACCAACGACTATCGGTACGTCCTTACGGCTGAGACGAAGGCTCTCCAGAAGTTCGTCCTGAAGTATGCGGATTCGGAAGAAGCCTTCGGCGACAAGCCGGGCGAGTTGAAACGGAAGGAAACGCCATCGGCTGAGAAACCGGATAAGAAATAATCTGCGCTTTTCCCTTGGATTACAACGCAGGCCCGTCGTTTCTGGTTCGCGAATGTCTGTCTGGCAAATCCGGTTGCGCGATTTTCAGCGAGACAGAAAATAATTCTTCCTCGCCTCGGAGGAGATATCCAGCGTGGGGACGAACGATCAGTCGAAACTTCTCCTCTGCGAATTGGAGCGCCGCCTCCGGCCTGGCGTGTTGGGCAGTTCATCGCGCGACATGCCAGCCGGCGCTCCAATCGCACCGCGGCTTGCACGCCCGGCGTGAATCCCGCAACATGCCGCTGTGAGAACACCCATCCGCCATTTGCTCTCGCTGTGGATCTTCTCATTTCAACTCGCGGCTTGGCTCCCGGCCCAAACGAACACGGCGGCGGCATCGCTCAAGACCAACGCCTTGATCGTCATCAAAAGCACGGTCGAAGTCGCTCGGGCCGGCACGGAGATCTGGCGTCCGGGAGAACTGAATCAACCGCTTCACCCCGGCGACCGGATTCGGACCGGCCAGCGAAGTTTTGCCAAAGTCTATTTGGCCATCGGCATGACCAAGGACCTGTCGGAGTTTTCGGAACTGGAAGTCCCGCCGTCGCCCGGCGTCACGTTCAAGAAGGGGTTGTTCAAAATCTTCAACCGCGAGAAGACCAAGACCTCCCGGTTCAATTTGCAGGGCGCGACGGCGGCGATACGCGGCACCGATTTTCTGGTGCGCGTTGCGGACAATGGCGAGACGGAACTCACTGTGCTGGATGGCGAGGTTCTGGTGGCCAATGCCTCTGGCGAAGTGTCGCTGACCAACGGGCAAAGAGGCATTGTCGCACCTGGTGTTGCCCCGCGCCGGACGGCGGTCGTGGAGGCGGTCAACGATTTGATCCAATGGAGTCTTTACTACCCGGCGGTTCTGGACGTTGACGAATTGGAGTTCAGCCGGGAAGAGAGACAGGCGTTGAGTGCCTCGCTGGCGAGCTACCGCGCGGGCGATTTGCTCGCGGCCGTTGGGCAATACTCGTGGGAGCGCGAACCGGCGTCGGAGGCGGAGCGGTCATATCGGGCCGCGCTCTTGCTGGCAGTGGGCCGGGTGGACGAGGTCCAATCCCTGCTCAAAAACTTGCCGGCAGATTCGTCCGCAAGCTCGGCTCTGAAAGAAGTGATTGCGGCGGTGAAATTCCAGTCATGGGAAAGCGTCCGTCCACCGGATTCGTCGGCGGAGTGGCTGGCCGAGTCGTATTATGAGCAATCGCGCTCGCGGCTGCCTGAGGCTTTGGCGGCGGCTCGCGCCGCAGCGCAACAGTCGCCTCAGTTTGGTTTTGCCTGGGCGCGAGTGGCAGAGTTGGAGTTTAGTTTTGGGCGCACCGCCAAGGCGCTAGAGGCGCTGGAAAGGAGTTTACAACTTTCACCAAACAATGCTTCGGCGATTGCGTTGAACGGCTTCCTGCTGGCTGCGCAGAACAAGACTTCTGCGGCGATTTCCAAATTCGATCAAGCTATCACGATTGATAGCGCCCTTGGCAATGCATGGCTGGGACGAGGCCTGTGTCTAATCCGTCGGGGCCATTCTGAAGAAGGTCTGCGTGACTTGCTGGTCGCCGCCTCGCTGGAGTCGCAGCGGAGCATCTTGCGCAGTTATCTCGGCAAGGCGTTTGCGGACGCGGGGCAAGAACAACGCGCCGGGAAGGAGTTGGCCCTGGCGAAACAACTGGACCCCAATGATCCGACCAGTTGGCTCTACTCGGCTTTGTTCAATCAGGAGCAGCGCCGCTATAATGAGGCCATCCGCGATTTGGAAAAGTCGCTTGAGTTGAACAACAACCGGCGCATTTACCGGTCAGAGTTTCTTCTGGACCAGGACCGCGCAGTTCGGAGTTCCAGCCTGGCCAATCTTTACCAGAGCGCCGGAATGGAGGATGTCAGCGTGCGCGAAGCAGCGAGGGCGGTCAGTTCTGACTACGCCAATTATTCCGCGCACCTGTTCCTCTCAGACAGCTTCAACGCATTGCGCGATCCGACGCGTTTCAACCTGCGTTACGAGACACCCTGGTTTAACGAGTTGCTTTTGGCGAATCTTTTGGCGCCGGTGGGCGGCACACCACTCTCGCAGAACATTTCGCAACAAGAGTATTCGCGGCTGTTTGATCAAGACCTCATCGGCCTGAGCAGTTGGACCGAATACCGCAGTGACGGGCAATTCCGCGAACTGGCTTCGCAGTACGGCACGATTGGAAACACCGGCTGGGCACTCGATCTTGATTACCAGCACAACGACGGTGTGCGGCCCAACAACGAATTGCACCGCATCGAATGGTATTCGACGATCAAGCAGCAAATCACCGCGCAGGATTCTGTGCTGCTATTGACAAAGTACCAGGACTATCACTCAGGCGACAACTTTCAGTACTACGACCCGGCCAACGCTCGCCCCGACTTCAAGTTCGACGAGTTTCAGCATCCCATCGTCGTGGCAGGCTACCAGCACGAATGGCAACCAGGTGTTCAAACATTGCTGCTCGGCGGACGGCTGGCGAACGAACAGCGGTTTTCTGATCGCGGCGCGGGACAACTGCTTCTGATCGAGAACGGCTTGGGCGAACTCGTGGCGACTGACGGGCAGCCTTTCGACATATCATTGAATTCGGACTTGGAAATCTACACGGCCGAATTGAACCAGATCTTTCAGACCGAGCATGTGACTGTCGTGGCGGGCGCCCTCGCGCAGGGAGGACAGATCGAGTCGAGTTCCTTGCTGGCCAAACCCCCTTCCGGAGTGGCGCCGCTCTTTGGGAACCCCGCCGCGCTTGGTTCGTTTACTGAAGATTTCGAGCGGTGGAAGGGTTACGGCTACCTGACATTCTCCCCGATCAATCACGTGTGGCTGACGGGCGGGATCGCTTACGATCAAGTGACGATGCCGTCCAACTTCCGCCATCCGCCGCTCTCGGCGGGCGAAGAAACGCGCAACTTGTGGGAGCCAAAGGCCGCGTTGGTTTGGAGTCCGCTTTCGCAAGTCACGATGCGCGGCGTTTACACACGTTCGTTGGGGGGCGTGAGCCTGGACGAAAGCTTTCGCCTCGAACCGACACAACTCGCCGGATTTCCTCAAGCCTTCCGCACGGTAATTTCGGAATCCATCGCCGGCTCCGTCTCCGCGCCGGAATTCGAAACCTCCGGCCTCGCGCTCGATCTTAAACTTGGCAACCGAGCCTACGCGGGGATTCAGGCGGAGCGGATTGAGTCAACAGTGCGCCGCGAAATTGGCGTGTTCAAACTGGACAACGCCCTCGCTCCGTTCATTCCCTCGACCACACGCGAACACCTGGATTATGTGGAACATTCGCTCGCGGTGACCGTGAACCAACTGGTCGGCGATGAATTCGCGGTCGGCCTCCAATACCGGTTCACCGACGCCGAACTCCACACCCGCCTGCCGGACGTGCCCGTCAGCGTCCTGACCACCGCCGACCGAACCGAAAGTTCTGACCTGCATCAACTGCGAGCATACGCGCTATGGAATCACGCTTCCGGCTGGTTCGCGGGCGCAGAGGCTAACTGGTATCACCAGCAAAACTTCGGTTATGCGCCTGCTCAACCCGGAGACGATTTTGTCCAACTCAATCTGTTTGCCGGTTACCGGCTACCCCGGCGCAAGGTCGAGGTGACGGTGGGGATATTGAACCTGACGGACCAGGACTACCGGCTCAACCCGCTAATCCTGTATTCCGAACTGCCGCGGGAGCGTGTGTTTTTTGCGCGTTTTAGTTTTCGATTCTGAACTGGGCCGCACCGTCAATTCTCCCTCTCCCCTCCCGGTGGACACGTCCAAGTAATGCGGAGCGCGACCGCTCCCTTCGTCGCAGCACGTGCGGGCGTGGTTGCGGGTGCAACGAATCCTTTTGAACCTTCCGCTTCCGACTCGTTCGCTGTCATTTATTTCGTAAGGAGCGCCGGAGCCCTGAGTTTACGATGGTCTTGACATTTCACTTGGGCGGTTCAGCATCGCATCAAACTCGGGATGTACTCTGAGCCATGCGTTCGCAATTCTGCCATCCATCCGTCAAGGCCCGTGCGCTCTCCGTCGCGTGCGCCATGTTAGCGACCGCGCCGGCTTTCGCGCAAAGCGATCCGTCACCACAGAGCCTGTCTTACGCGCAGGACTTTTCCGGCCTGCCTCACAGTTCATCGGCGTACCCCGAAGGGTGGCAGGGATGGGGACTGATTGCTTCCAGTCCCACGACTTTCCGGCAAAATTCCCCAGCTTCTGACGTTAGCCTTGTCGTTGGTAGCTCGGCTGGTACGACCGTCGAAGGCGTCCACAATTACGATGGCAAACTGGGACTTTTGCGTTCAGATGGCTTGAATCCGGCGGTCGCTGTCGCGCTGAACACCCTCGGAAGCTCGGGGATCAAGATATCGTTCGACATCATGACCATCCGCAATCCGTTTGATGGAGGCAGCAACACAAGAACTAGTCAGGTTGATCTCCAGTACCGGGTTGGAACCCACGGAAACTTTGACTCCGTGAGCGGCAACCCCAACGGCGTTTATCAAAATAATCCCGGTCCGACGAAAATTGCTGATGGTGATATCACGGGCCAAAAAATCCAGAATGTCACGCTCGCCCTCCCCGCAGCTTGCGACAACGAGTCCGTCGTCGAATTACGCTGGGTGCAACGAGACGCAGGCGGCAGCGGCTCGCGCCCCAGTTTCGCGGTGGACAATATCCAGCTTTGTACAACGCCCGCCATCTCCTGTCCGAACAACATCACGGTCACCAATAATTCGTGCCAATGCGCCGCCAACGTTGCTTTCACTGTCACGGCATCTGGCAGTCCGGCGCCCATTATCGAATTCAAGATCGGTCCCACGGTAATAACCTCGCCATATCCATTCCCAGTTGGCACGACGATCGTCAATTGCACGGCATCGAACGTCTGCGGGACGGCGACCTGCAGTTTCACGGTGACGGTCCAGAATGCGCAAGCGCTGAGCCTTACTTGCTTCGGCAACAAGACCAATGAGTGCGGCGCCGGCCCGCTGGACTTCGACATGCCCTTAGCCAGTGTTACTTGCGGCAGTGTCAGCGTCACCATAGTTAACACGACGACGAATGCACGTTGCGGCAAAACCTTCGTGGCCACGCGCACCTGGAGCGGGACTGACGCTTGCGGCAACACGGCGCAATGCAGCCAGACCATCGTGACCAGGGACACGACGACGCCGGTTCTGACGGATTGTCCGCAGAACATCTCGGTGTGTCAGGGCGACCCGATCACGTTCATACCGCCTACGGCAACTGATACTTGCAGTGCGACAGGCACGGTGACAGTGGTTGGCACGCGCAGCGACGGTCTGCCGCTGACTAATGCCTTACCGTACTTACCGTACGGTACCACCACGGTCACATACACGGCCACCGATGAGTGCACCAACCGTGCGAGTTGCAGCTTCACGATCACGGTCTATCCCTGCGCCGGTGGCGGAGTGCTGACGCTGGTGGCAAGCCAGGGAGTTGGCCAGCAGGCGTACGTGCAAGTCCACATCAATCCGGTCTCCGCTATTAATTGGGGAGCAGGCTGGGCATGCCTGAACTGCGCAGGCGGGGACACGAGTTTTTACAGCCTTTCCAATCACACCGCCTCAGTTTCGAGTGGCCAGACGGCATTCATCTTCTTCAAATGCATTGATGTCTGGGTCCGCCCGACCAACCGAACGGTTAACCTGGTTCTCGGCCAGACAACTATCATCACCAACTCTTTCTACACACTGACTCCGCCACCCTCTCCGCCCACTCTGGTCATCAGTCCCAATAAGAACATCGGCATCACGGGAGCGGGGGGCCCTTATCGAATCTATTACTGCACCAACCTGAGCAGCGGGGCGTGGTGGCCGCCGGAACGGTTTGGCACCTTGGGTTTTCAAGGGTTTCCCCCGTGGCTCACCAACGCGCCGAGCGCGTACTTTCGAGCGGTGTGGTCCCCTGACAATTGCGAACGGTGACTCAATGTCCCCTGAGGAATGCAGGTGAAACTCAGAGCCATCACAGCGTTGTCTGCGCGAGGCGATATTGAGACCAGAAACACGCGGACAAGGCTATCTGCGGCCCAGTTCAGCGATTGCCTTCAGCCTGGCGGGAAAACTCCTGAAGCCGTTGCTGAATCTGCAGGAGTTGTGGTTGAAGACCTGCAAATCGCGGGTCCGCCAGCCATTCGGCAACCACGCGCAACGCATCGCGGTCGCGTCGCGCGAGCGTGGCGCCGTCCGGCGTGACATTACTGGTGAGCAGATTGTGCGAGATCATGTAGTTCGCGTTGGGAAACACGCCCGCAAAGCTCTGCAACTCGGACGCCTGTCGTTTGGCGTCGAGAAGGTAACGCTCCAGGACCTCGCGCTGCGTGGGATCGCCGACGTCGGCCCGGGCAAAGTAGTTGGCTCGCGTCTGTTCGCGTCCTTCCATCATTTCCGGATGTTGCTCCAGGACATCAAGCATTTGGGCAGGCTCGCGAATCACCATTCTATCCAAGGCAAGGAACGCTGCATGAGCCACCGCCAGGTTGTCTTTCCGTTGCACAAGCTCCGTGAGCGGCGGCAACAGCTTCGACCCGCCGAGATGCACAGCTACGTCGAAGGCCTCCAGAAATCCCGTCGAAGGATTGTTCACCCACGGCACTTGGCGGAGCATTGCTTCGGTCTTTTGCTCGAGGAAGCCCCGGGTGCCGGGAGCCGAATCGAGCAGTGCCACGTTCCGCAACGCAATCGCCCACTCATCCGGCGAGCCGGGAGTTTCGAGAACTCGCCTCGAATAGGCGACTGCCGCCTGAGGATCCACTTGGGCCAGCAGGTCGAGCAGGAAGACGCGCAGCGACCCACTGTTGACCAGCGAACCACCGGCGCCGAGTTGAAACTCGGCGCCAGTAGGAGAGTCAATTCCCGAATCGAGGAATCCACGGATCGCAACTGACGCTTGCGCGGCGTCGGCGGAGGAAATCGCCCGACGCAATTCGGCCAACTGTTGCCGCGACTTCCCGGCGTCGTGACTCTCTTGCAAGGATTTGGTTGCCTCCGACAGTCTTGCGGAAAGCGGGTCAGCAGGATCATGTTTGATCGCAGCAGTGTTGGGCTTAGAAATCGAATTCGACGGAGGTGGATTCAAGGAGATTGGAGAAGCCGTGGGTGTCCCGGTCTTGCGGTGAGTCTGCCAGACGATAAGAACGGCAACCAAGACGCCAACTGCCAGCGTCGCCACGTACCATGAATACCTTGCTTCCACAAATGCATACTGATATGAAACCAGGGATTCGCCAAGCCGCAACGCAGGTTTGACTATGAAAGGTTTCTTCTCTCCGAACACCAACTTGCGAACGCGGCGCTTTCAGTCGGGTTGCCTGCGAGCCGTGTCTTCAGCGACGAGAAATACTCATGTCCCAGACGCGTTCCTGCGACCGGCGGCCAGACTGGTCCTGTTGCTTTTGACCTGCGTGTCTTTTCTGACGTTGCGTGTGGCGGCACAATCCAACTTTGCCCTCGCTTACACTTTCACCACTTTGGCCGGAAAGGGGGGTGGTGGAGGCAGCGCTGATGGTGTGGGTGACGCGGCGCAGTTTAGTTACCCTGAGTGCGTTGCCGTGGACGGCGCGGGCAATCTCTATGTAGCGGACTCCCAAAACCACACGATTCGGAAGATCACATTAGCCGGGGTGGTGAGCACCCTCGCAGGTTTCGCCGGGAGTCCCGGCAGCGCCGATGGCACGGGCAACAACGCGCGGTTCAAT
>CAZNOE010000058.1:12921-15672 GCA_964574525.1 uncultured Bifidobacteriaceae bacterium | reverse complement strand
GAGTTGATCGGCGGGACAGCTTTCTTCGAGTGAACAGCCCGCGTTCTTGTCCGGCAGCAAGACGATTTTCTGCGGGTTCAAAATCTTCGCCGTCTCGGCCATAAAATGCACGCCGCAGAAAACGATCACGTCGGCAGGCGTTGCCGCGGCTTGCTGCGAAAGACCGAGGGAATCGCCCACGTAATCAGCGACGTCCTGGATTTCCGGCACCTGGTAGTTGTGCGCGAGAATGACAGCGTTCAATTGCTTCTTGAGCGTGAAAAGTTCCTTCGCCAGAGGATCGAATCGTTCCTTCGGCATCGGCTTGCGGAGTGGTAGGCGATCCACGCCGGGCGGTTGCTTGTCCAAAACTTCAGTCATTGAAGGAAACTAACGGTGAATGGGATCAGCGTCAATTGCACCACACTGGGAGCGCCGGCATCTGTGCCGGCGAGTTTCACCGGAACCCAACAAGACGCCGGCAAGGATGCCGGCGCTCCCAGTCCTCACCACCCAACCTCCCGCCCCTTGTTCTGCTCCTTCAAATACTTCATGAGCGGCTCGAAGTATTCGAGCATTGGACGGCCGTTGAATTCTTCGCCCGTCGCCTCGCGGATGACAGTGCGCCAGTCACGCGTCGCGCCGAGCTTCATGATGTTGTAGAGGAACGCGCCGACTTCCTTGTTGCCCGCGACGCTGCAATTGTGCGGGTCCTGATGCAGAATCTTTTTCGCGATGTGCATGTGCAATTGAAACTTGATCGCGAAGGCGACGGAATACTTGTAATACTCCGCCGGGTCGTCGTTGATGTGCGTCTTGGTGGCTGCGTCGCAGAAGTCCTCGCCGCGCGGCTCAGGCGGCGAGATGCCCTGATACTTTGCGACGTACTCCCACCAGCGCTTGTTGAGCTGATCGGCGGGCAGATTGTCCTCATAAAAATCCCGCTCCCACGCCGCCATCACGCCCGCGGACCATGGTATGAACACGACCTTGTCGAGCGCGTCGTTCAGCAGCCACTGCGTCTCGTCGAACCTCTGGTCCGGTTTGAGCAGGCCGAGCTGGCGTAGGTAAGGCAACTGCGCCGGCGCCGTCGCGAGCGCCTCCGCCATCGCTTCGTGCATGGCGGGGCTGGCGCCTTCGCGCAACACGAACGGCACTTCAGGCCGGCTGTAGGAAAGGAAATAGAAAACGTGACCCAGCTCGTGGTGCGGCGTATTGAACCAGTAAAAATCCGACTTCACGTTCATCAACGAACGCACGTCCTGCTCCAGGTTGATGTGCCACGCCGAGGCGTGCGTGTTCTTTTTCCGTTTGGCGTCCGCCGGCAATTCGTAGAGATCCGACCTGGCCCAGAAGTTCGACGGCACTTTTGGAAAACCGAGTGATTCGCCGTAAGCCACCGCGCGCTGCACGATCCACTCCGGCGACTTGTCCTTCACCAGCGGATCGAGGTCAATGCTCTCCACCAGACCCGGCCACTCCTGCCCCCAGCGGTTCGCGATCCAATGCGCGGGAATCAATTTCGGCACGGGCTGGCCGAAACGCTCGGCGAGCTTGTGCTTCGCGTAACAATGCAATTGCTCGTAAAGCGGGCGCGTGTCCTGCGCGAGACCGTCCGTAAGCTTCTTCATCTCCGGCACGGTCATGTCGAAAAATCCGGCGCGCAGAGCGAAGAACGAACTGTAACCCATCTCCTGCGCCACGCGATTGCGCAGATCGCGCAACTTCAGCAAACCCGGCTTGAGCGCCATGCCCGATTCTTTCGACGCCTTCCACACCGAGAGCCGATCGGCGAGATTCGTGGAGGAATTCAGAATGTCATCAATCTTATTCGCCGTGAGCGGTTCGGTTTTCGACGACCCAGGCGGCGTCCATTTGAATTCAAATCCGTCGAGTGTCGCGCTTTGCCGGGCTTCGGCGGCGACGCGTTCATTCACCACGTCGGGAATCGTGCCCGGTGCGCCGGCGGCGTTGAGCAACACGCGGCCCAGTTGGCGCACCGTGAGCTGGTCGAGTTGGTTGGTATTCTGCATCAAGGTGCGGGCCTGTTCGATGATCCACGGGCTTCCCACAAACGCCGCCTGGGCCTTATCTGCGCCCATGCGCTGGCCGGTGTGTTCGTCGGTCACGTCGGTTAACGCCGCCCACTGCGCCTCACTCGCCACCGTGTAGAGCCGCTGGTAGGTGCGGTTATACATTTCCAGAAATGTTTTGGCTTCCGCCGCGATTTCCTTCGAGCCTGCGGCGGTGACCACCATAAGCGGAGTGAGCAAGAGGAGCGGCAAGAGCAGTACGAGTTTGGTGAATAGTGGTTTCATAAACGAATCAGCCCGGTTGAGTTTAGGCCGGCTTGCGCGGTGCCAGTATCGTGCCGCGACCAACGAAGTACAGCAACACCGTCAGCAGCAGGAAAGGCAGCAGCGCGAGCAAGTCCGAGTTCCCGCCGGCGAAAAATGGATTCGCCGCTTCCGCCCATTTCGTAATGGCGGTGTCCACGCCACCGAGCGCACCGGCGATGAACGCGATGAGGATTCCTGCGATTGCGCCGCCCGCGATATAGCCGCTGGCGAGCAGCACGCCTGGACTCTTGTCGCCCTCGGCGGTGAGTTGATGTTCGTCGAGATTGTGCTCGCGCAACCGGTGGCGCATCCGGCGATCCGCGAGCCAGCGCACCAAACCGCCCACGAAGAGCGGCGAGGACGACGAGATTGGCAGGTAAACCCCGACCGCAAACGCCAGCGAACCGACGCCGCACAATTCCAATACGACGGA